>JAQXNU010000198.1 GCA_029098165.1 Clostridiales bacterium | reverse complement strand
TACAATCTTGGTATTGGTGATCCAATTCCTGTTTCTGCTGCGTCATTATTAGGATTTGGTGATCTATTAGATGAAGTTGTATCTTATTTTGATCCTGAGAGCATGGAAGAAGAGGAAGATGATCGTCCGAGAGTTGCCATCGTTGGTAAGCCAAACGTAGGTAAATCTTCTATTATTAATAAGTTAACTGGTGAAAATCGTGTTATCGTTTCTGATATTGCTGGTACAACACGAGATGCAATCGATACGACAATTAAATATCAAGATAAAGAGTATGTATTTATCGATACTGCTGGCTTACGTCGTAAGAGTAAGATTAAAGAAGAAATTGAGCGTTTCAGTATCATTCGTACCGTAAGTGCGGTAGAACGTGCAGATGTCGTTATGATCGTAATCGATGCAACGGAAGGTGTTACCGAGCAGGATGCAAAAATCGCAGGAATCGCACATGATCGTGGTAAGGGTCTAATTGTTGTAGTAAATAAATGGGATGCTGTCGAAAAAGATGACAAGACGATTTATCGTACAACAGAGAAAATCCGTGAAACGTTATCATTTATGCCATATGCAGAAATCGTGTTTGTTTCTGCTAAGACAGGACAGAGATTGAATAAGATATTTGAAATCATCGAAGTTGTTATACAAAATCGTAGTATGCGTATCTCCACTGGTGTCTTAAATGAAATTATGATGGAAGCAACCGCTATGCATCAGCCACCTTCCGATAAAGGTAAGCGTCTTAAACTTTATTACATTACTCAGGCATCCATTAAGCCGCCTACTTTTATTATATTCGTAAATAGTAAAGAGTTAATGCACTATTCTTACACGCGATACATTGAAAATAAAATTAGAGAGGCCTTCGGTTTTTCTGGTACTTCCTTAAAGTTCATTATCAGAGAACGTAACGATGGTGAGAAGATAAGTAGTAAAGCATAAATAAGGTTCTCGCGACAGTGGGATTAAAGAAGAAACTGAGTACTTTTTATCTTCTTTTTTCCTCGTTATTCGCAGAAAATACAAGCTAAGGTGTAAATTTCTTAAGATAGGAGTTCAGGATTAGTATCACATAAGCTACAGTTGTCTCAGTGACATATCTTAAGAAGTTTACTTCAATAGCATAAGTTAGCTATCTTGTATGGGAGGATGAGACATGGTTGAGTTTTTGAGAATCGTCATTTGTTTGATTACTGGTTATGCGTTTGGCTGTTTTTCAACTGGTTATATGGTAAGCAAAATTTATCATGTAGATATTAGAAAGTATGGAAGTGGTAACGTCGGTACGACAAATGCTTTACGTACTCTTGGATGGAAGGCTGGAGCGATTACTTTTATTGGAGATTTCTTAAAAGCAATTATTCCAATTCTATTATTCCGTGAATTGATCTTTAAAGATTGTGATTACAGGCAGTTATTAGCAATATATGCAGGCTTCGGTGTCGTATTAGGACATAACTATCCGTTTTGGCTTAAGTTCAAAGGTGGTAAGGGAATTGCTGTAACTTCAGGTGTTATGGCAGCAATTGATCCACTTTCTATTCCTTTCTTTGCTGTGATCTTTTTAGTTGCTGTTATTATTACAAGATATGTATCGGTTGGTTCTTTGTGTATCGCATCAATGTTTCCAACCTGGATTGCAATTCGTTATCCTGGTGAGATACATATGCTAATAATTGCAGTATTATTTGCATTATCTGCGTTTTATCGTCATCGTGCAAATATCAAACGTTTGATGAATGGAACAGAGAATAAAATTGGACAAAAGGCTGAGATTAAGTCAGTAGATATAAAGGAGGAGTCACATGAAAATTAGTGTACTCGGAGCAGGTACCTGGGGTACTGCATTAACTATTTTATTAAGTAACAATGGTCAGGAGGTAACTCTTTGGTCAGTATTAGCAAACGAGGTAGAAGCTCTTAAGGCAAACCGCGAAGAAATAAAGAATCTTCCTGGTGCAATATTACCAAGTAGTGTAAAAGTAACTGCTGATTTAGAGGAAGCTCTTGCAGATCCAGAACTTATCGTATTTGCAGTTGCATCACCATATGTTCGCTCTACAGCGAAAATTGCTGCACCAAATGTAAAAGAGGGTACTGTGATCGTTAATGTAGGTAAGGGTATTGAAGAATCTACTTTAATGACACTTACAGATATTATCAGTGAAGAAATCCCGCAGGCAGACGTTGCTGTTTTATCGGGCCCAAGTCATGCAGAAGAGGTTAGCCGTGGCATCCCTACGACTTGTGTTGTTGGTGCATCTTCTAAGAAGACTGCAACTATGATCCAGGATGCATTTATGACAGAAAAATTTCGTGTTTACACAAGCCCTGATATCATCGGTATCGAGCTTGGTGGTTCCCTAAAGAACGTTATCGCTTTAGCTGCTGGTATCGCTGATGGTCTTGGATTTGGTGATAACACAAAGGCTGCTTTAATGACTCGTGGTATCGCTGAAATTAGTCGTCTTGGTATCAAGATGGGCGGTAAGATTGAAACTTTCGCTGGTTTATCTGGTGTAGGCGATCTTATCGTTACTTGTACAAGTCTTCATAGCCGTAATCGTAACGCTGGTTACTTAATTGGTCAAGGCAAGACAATGCAGGCAGCGATGGAAGAAGTAAATCAGGTAGTAGAGGGTGTATACTCTGCGAAAGCAGCGCTTGCACTTTCTAAAAAATATAATGTTTCAATGCCAATCGTAGAGCAGATCAACAAAGTATTATTCGAAGGAAAAGCTGCATCCGAAGCTGTTTCTGATCTTCTTCTACGTGATAAGACGATGGAGAACGACAACCTCGTGTGGTAGTTTACGTCAAAAACTTCTCTTCTGAGGGGGACGTCAAAAAGTCCTCGACTAAGAGGACGTCAAAAAAGTCCGTTTCTAAGAGGGACATCAAAAAAAGTCTTGTAAGGTTAGTATATGAACCCAAGTTGGAGTATCATAAAAATATAGCGCCTTTCCCTAGCGGCCGGACTTGCTATATTTTTATGATACTCCAGCATGGGTTCTATATTTACGTTTACAAGACTTTTTTGACTGGTTTTTCAGAGGTGATAGGAGGAGTTTTTCGACTGGGACTTAAGAAGTGAGTTAAGGAGTTTTTTGAGGGTTTTTTAGAAGTGTGAAGAGAAGTTTTAGACTAATTCTCAGTATATAGCAAGGGTGTTGATTGCTTGATCAGAGAGGTGTCGTATTTATTCTGAAGAAGCTATTAATGTTAATTGGTGTTGTTCATAGGTTAAGCATGTAGGGAGTATAGTAGATTGTACCCAGGAGAAGAAATCTTGTGCCTATGGCCCAAGAAACTGGTTGAAAAGGTACAAAGTCTGTTGAAAAGATCCTAAGTCGGGAGAAAATGTCCAAAGATAAGGGGAGTACATCCAAAGCATAAGCATTGGATGGCTTAGTTAAGATATTGAAGTTTGGTGCTTACTTTCTGGGAGAAAGTTGGATAGGAATAATTAGCAAAGTTGTCAGAAAATTTAATTTTTAATAAAATGGGTGGACTTTGGAACTATGAGAGTGCATTTATGCTCAATTGCGAAGAAGTACAGATATATCTAAGGGTATATCGAAAATACCATACATTGGTGAAATCGAGATACGGAGCTGAAATGCTTAATTTTGCTTCATTTAGGAAGAAATAGATAGAATATGGTATGATTTGTTTGTTGACATAAAAATGGTAACTTTGTAGAATTAGTGTAAGCATTTTTACTTAAGTTTGTTTTATGTTTCTATGTGATAAATTTACACTAGATAAAGTAAAAATTAGCGCACGATTTGAGATAATCGAAGTGCAAGAATTACAAAAAGACAAAGGATGGAAATTAAGATGAAAATTGCATTAATTAATGAGAACAGTCAGGCAGCAAAGAATGGTTTAGTATTTGAAACTTTAAGAAAAGTAGTAGAACCAATGGGTCATGAGGTGTATAATTACGGTATGTACAGTGCTGAAGATGAAAATTCTTTAACATACGTACAGAATGGTATTTTAGCGGCAATCCTTTTAAATTCTGGGGCAGCAGATTATGTAATCACAGGCTGTGGTACGGGTGAGGGCGCTATGCTTGCGTTAAATTCATTTCCTAATGTACTTTGTGGACATGTAGTAGATCCTTCTGATGCATATATGTTTGCACAGATCAATGATGGTAATGCAATTTCACTTCCTTTTGCAAAAGGATTTGGATGGGGCGCTGAATTAAACCTTCAGTATATCTTTGAAAAGTTATTTGATGGTGAAAGCGGCCAGGGATATCCTAAGGAAAGAGTGGTTCCAGAACAAAGAAATAAGAAAATTTTAGATGAAGTTAAGAAGGTAACGCATGTTGATATGCTTACAATCTTAAAGAATATTGACCAAGATATATTAAAGGGTGCGATCAGCGGTCCTAAATTTAGCGAGTATTTCTTCGCAAATTGTAAATGTGACGAGATGGCGGCTGCAATTAGAGAAATCTTGGCTTAATAACTTCGAGGTATTATGAGAAAACTAAACTTATAGTACCTTATGCTTATGCATAAATAGGATTAGTGCGAGAGAAGTTTATTCGCAGTAATGTAATGCTTTGCGATTCACAAAGGTTTATGTAAGCCAACGCCTGTAAATTTCCATGCGGTTTACGTGAGGTAGGCGGAGTGATCGTAAGCATGGAAGTTTACTATTGGAGGTTTTTTGGTGAAAGACGTTATAGTAATCGGTGTTGCAGGTGGATCTGCGTCTGGCAAAACAACTGTAGCAGTTCGATTAAAACAAGAATTTGAAGAAGAAGTACAACTTCTTTGTCATGATAGTTATTATAAGGCTCATGACGATATGCCATTTGAAGAGAGAGCTTGCATCAATTATGATCACCCAAATGCATTTGATACCGATCGTATGATCAATGATATCAAAGCATTAAAGCAGGGAATTGCAATTGATTGTCCAGTTTACTCTTATTCCGAACATAATCGAACAAAAGATACTGTTCACGTTGAACCTGCTAAGGTAATTGTGGTAGAAGGTTTCTTGATTTTTGAGAATCAGGAATTAAGAGACTTAATGGATATTAAGATATTTGTGGATACTGATGCAGATGAACGTTTAGTACGCCGTATTTTACGCGATGTAAAAGAACGTGGCAGAAGTATTGAATCGGTAATCACTCAGTATATCAATACAGTAAAACCAATGCATGAACAATTCGTAGAACCAACGAAGAAGTATGCAGACATTATTATTCCACGCGGTGGTGAAAATACTGTTGCATTAACTATGGTCATGAATCGTATTCATTCGATCATTAACCACCTTGATTAATTAATTAGGAATAAAATGGGCTGTGAAAAAACAGCGAAAAAGATGAGCGTGAGAGACGGGGAATCATATCAAAATTTGGCTGCCTTTCCCTAACGGCCGGACTTAGCCAAATTTTAATATGATTCTCCGTCTCTATCTTCATTGTTCATTTTGATGTTTTTTCACAGCCCCTTTTTTCTAGATTATGTATACGCTATCTAATTTTTATCAAAGCTTGATGTCGCCTAGTTATCATGGTAAAATAAGCAATGAATTAGGAAATGAAACAAAAGAGAAATTGAACTCAATCATAGAAATTATGAGTGAGAAATTAAAGTACAATAGGAGGCATTTATGAGAGTTGCAGTAAGTTATGATAATGGAAATATTTTTAATCACGTTGGGGATGCCAAAGAATTTAAGATATACGATATCGAGGATGGAAAAATCGTAAGTACAGAGGTTCTAAAAAGTAGTGGGAGCGGACGAGCTATGGTGGTCGACTTTGTTAGCACACATTTTTGTGATGTGCTGATCTGTAATGAAATCTGCAGTGGGGCGAAAGGTGCCGTAAATGAAGCCGGAACAAAGGTTTATGGAGCTGTTACGGGAAATGCAGATGATGCAGTTGAGAAGTTAATACAGAATCAATTAGAGGATGGGGATACGGTAATCTGTCATCATGACTAAGTAAGATTAATCTAGAAAATGCATATTACATAAATAATTGATAAGAAGGGCTGTTATAACATAACTTAAGAAAACTAAGTTATCTAGCAACAGCCCTTTTGTATTTATTTATCTAGATATCCTATCATTATAAAGATTTTCCCAGTCCAACACTTAACAACCTTAACTGGATCTTTTAAGAAGAATAATTAAGCTCAGGAACAGAAACTATGAGCAAAAGTTGAAAATCAAAATGGGGGAAAAAGAATTGAAAAAAGAATTAAAGTTGTATAATGTTATATTTCCAATTTGGTTTTTATGGTTGGTACCAATCACATGGATTGTAGTCTTACCGGCAAACTTTATCATTGATTTAGCTGTGATCGTTCTAACACTAAAATATTTAAAAGAGAATGAGATTAGGAAAAAAGCAAAATTCGTAATTCTAAAATCGTGGATCTTTGGTTTTATCTCAGATTTTATTGGAACTGCATTTATGTTATTAGCAACCTTGATCGACATAGATACGAAAACTCCATTCGGAGAGTGGTGGTATCATAATATTGAGAATGCGGTATCATATTATCCATTCCGCAGTATTTATTCCGTATTATGGATTTCTGGATGTGTCTTGATTTCAGGTATTTGTATATACTTCTTTAATTATAAGATTGCATTTAAGCGTTTGAATATTGAAGGTGCAAAGAAAAAGAAACTGGCATTATCCCTTGCAGTTTTTACAGCACCTTATTTATTCTATCTTCCGACATCGTGGTTTTTCTATTAGAATAAATTACAGTATTGTATTATGACGGAATCGTAGTATATAATACGATAGAGTTCCAGTTTAATTAGAAGGATCGAATACTAAATAAGAAAGAGAGAACATATTTTGAATATACAGATTTTTGGTACTGGTAAGTGCTTTGATACGAAGAAAGCACAACGTTATTTTAAGGAAAGAAACATTAAGTTTCAGATGATTGATATGAAGGAAAAAGGAATGAGCAAGGGCGAGTTTACTTCCGTATGCCAGGCAGTTGGTGGAATCGACAAGATGATTGATCCAAAGGGAAAAGATAAGGATATTTTAGCTTTGATCTCTTATCTTTCAGAAGAGGACAAAGTGGCTAAGCTACTTGAGAATCAGAAAGTTTTAAAAACACCGATTGTACGTAATGGAAAGCTTGCTACAGTGGGTTATCAACCAGACGTTTGGAAGAACTGGGAATAACGAGAAATAGCACAAATACCCTAAAAAATAAGTTCTAACAAATTCCACCCCACCATATACTGTATCAAGGTTTAAACTTGGCACAAATATGGAAGGGGTATTTTTATGGACAATTTTGCTTTATCGAATAGCTACAATGTTTACAAAGATATTCAGGCAAGAACCAATGGCGAAATTTACATTGGTGTTGTAGGACCAGTACGAACTGGCAAATCAACATTCATTAAGCGATTTATGGACTTGTTGGTAATCCCGAATATAGAAGACGTACATAGTAGAGAAAGAGCAGTCGATGAACTGCCACAAAGCGCTGCAGGGAAGACGGTTATGACGACCGAGCCGAAATTCATTCCGAAGGAAGCAGTCAATATTCAGATGTCCAATGATATTGATCTGTCCGTTCGAATGATCGATTGTGTAGGCTATATGGTAGATGGCGCTATGGGACATATCGAAAATGATCAAGAGCGTATGGTTAAAACTCCGTGGTATGATTATGAAATCCCATTTACTCAGGCAGCAGAGCTTGGAACGAAAAAAGTTATCAATGATCATTCGACAATCGGCGTTGTAGTGACCTGTGATGGTAGCTTTGGAGACATTCCAAGAGAAAATTATATTGCACCAGAAGAAAGAACCGTTGATGAATTAAAGAAGATCGGAAAGCCATTTGTCATGGTTATGAATTCAAGTCATCCATATTCCGAAGAGACAAAGTCTATGTGTGACAAGATGGAGGAAAAGTATGATGTGCCAGTATTGCCTTGTAACTGTGAGCAAATGAAAAAAGAAGATGTTATGAATATCTTAAATGGTGCACTTTCTGCATTCCCAGTTTCTGAGATTAATTTCTATCTGCCGAAATGGCTGGAATTATTCCCAAGAGACCATTACATTAAGAAAGCATTGATCGAATCAATCAAAGAAATGCTTTCCAATATTAAGATCATGAAGGATGTTACTCCGGATAATTGTAATGTGGAGAATCCATATGTCAATGAATTTAAGATTGAGAAGATGATGATGGAAAATGGAACGGTTCGCATTTTTGTTGACATTGATAATAAATACTATTATGACATAATCTCTGATATTACGGGTTGCCAAGTAAATGGTGAATATGACTTCATGAAGATGATCCGTGAATTAGCTGCGAAGAAACAAGAATATGAAAAAGTTAGTTCTGCATGCGAGCAGGTAAAATATAAAGGCTATGGTGTAGTTTCTCCAAGTCAGAATGAAATCGTCATTGAGGAACCTCAGTTAATTCGTCATGGCAGTAAATATGGTGTAAAGATCAAAGCAAATGCTCCATCCGTTCATATGATCCAGGCAAATATCCAGACGGAGATTGCTCCAATTGTTGGAACCGAAGAACAGGCAATGGATTTGATCAACTATATGAAAGAGCAGGCAGAAGTTAGTCCAGAAGGTATTTGGGAAACGAATATATTTGGAAAGACGATGAAGCAGCTGGTTGATGAAGGTATTGCTACGAAGATCAATAAGATGAATGACGACAGTCAGATGAAACTTCAAGAGACGATGCAAAAGATCATCAATGAAAGTAATGGCGGATTAATCTGTATCATTATTTAAAGGTAGAGGTTTGCTGGTTTATCATGTATAAAATCCATATAGGATCTTATAAATCTAGTTGTGCCAAGTAGAATGAGCTGATTCGTAAATAATGTCGCTTTTAATGGATATCGTTAGAAGGCGAAAAACGAATCAGTTCTTTCTTTTTGCCCATTTATTAAAAATGACGGTTTTGGGAAAATATAGCCCATAGTAATTGACACATTTACTAAATGTTGTTATAATAACCATGTAACAAATGTAATCATTTCGTAACATATTTAAGTGAAATACATAGAAATCGTAAAGGATTTTTAAGATTTCTAGCGATAATGACAATAACAGGAGGTATCGTATGCATAAGAGATGTATCAAATCGACCGTATTCATTGCTGCAATGATTCTTGCCTTTTCTTTTTCAGGAACCACAGCAAAAGCTGAGTCTACCAGCGGAGAGGGAATCGGAGGCATGGGTGGATTGCTGACAGAATATTACGAAGAATCGGATTCATCTTCTACGGTTACAACATCACTCTTATCAACACCTGTTACGATACCAGGGAATATTGCAATAGCGAATTGTAATGATTCAATCAATATCAGAGCCCAAGGAACTACTTCAGCTAACATCGTTGGAAGGTTAGCAAAGAATGGCTCTTGTATCGTTTTGGAAGAAGCAAAAGATGGCTGGGTGAAAGTGAAATCAGGTGAAGTGACTGGATATATATGTACCGATTATCTGTTTATGGGACAAGAAGGTTACCAAAAAGCGGAGCAACTGGCTAAATTAAAAGCTACGGTTACTGCGAACGGAGTCAAAGTTCGCTCCAATCCATCCACTGTTTCGAATGATAATATCATTACCGAAGTATCTAAAGGAGAAGATCTTATCGTAATAGATAATCAACAAGTAGAAGTTGTTACGAAGAATGATCCCAAAGCTACAATCTGGGTTAAAGTCGTTATTGATGATCAGGAAGGTTATGTGACAAAAGATTATGTGTCACTAAACTATAAATGGAAGGAAGCTACAAAGATAGAAGCTGGTACTGTAACGAATTCCTCCTTAAGAAATTCTATTATCACAGAAGCAAAGAAGCATGTTGGTCTACGCTATGCTTGGGGCGGAACTAGTTTGACAACTGGTGCAGATTGCTCTGGATTTGTTTGGGCTACTTACACAAAATGTGGACTTAGTGTGAAGAAACTCGGACTTCCAAGAACATCAAGTGAGATGTCACAGAGTGGTAAGAAAGTTACGAGATCTACGATTCAGCCAGGTGATCTTGTATTTTATGGCAAGTCGAATGGACGTGTCGATCATGTGGCAATGTACATAGGGAATGGCAAAGTCATTCATGAAAGTGGACGCAGCGAAGGCTGTAAGATTTCTAATATGAATTATCGTACCGTATTAGGTATGAGAAATTATCTGGATTAGCAGTGTTTTATGATAATCCTAGTAAATGCGATAAATTTTACATACGTTATGATGAGGATGTATCGAACGTATGAAAATTTATTATAAATGGGGCTATGGAAGAAGAATGGAAGAAGACGTTACCGTGCGGTGGTAACGTCTTCTTGCTATAAAAAGATATTATATTGAGTGATTTACTTCAAATTCGCTCAAAAATATGATATAACGGTTATGAGTGGATTATAAAGTAAAAGATTAATGGGAGATAATTATGTTAAAAATCAAACATCCAAAAGATCAAAGGGAATACAATCGAATTTGCAAAGAATGGGATAGTATCAATGAAGAAGAAAACACTGGTCCAAAACAACGATGGAAAGGGGTCGTTGGTGCAGTGCTTGCAATTGGCTGCTTGGCTGGATTGTTTTATGCATTGACGAAAGAAAGAGAGAAAGTAGATAATTTCATAGATGATTTAAATTATCCCAAGATGTGGGGATACGAAGAAGCATACGCATATGACGATGATTCAGATTCCTATAGCTATACGATGGAACCTGCTCAAGTAGAAAGTCGAATTTATGATTATGATAGTACTTACAATGGTCTTGAGATGAGTGGCTTTGTTTCAACAATCCATAATTTATTGGAACAAAATGTTGAATATATCAATACATATACTAGTTGTGATCATACTGATGAGGAGAAGACATTAAAGCAGTGGAAGAGTATGCTTAATATATATGAACAGAGTTTAAATGATCAGGTACATCACAGTTCATTTGAGCCAGCGTATCAGGAAACGATGGACTATATCGAATATAGTAGAGAACTGATAGCAAATCCAAAGGAGATGCAAGGAGAAAAATTAACGATCCTTAATGAGAAGACTACTTCTATTATGGATCGGATTTGTGAAGCGTTTGATAAGAATTCCATTCGTTATGAAAGGAAAGAGAATGGGGAAATCAAATTCTGGTATGAAAAAAACTAAGAGTAAGATTAAAGATAAATTTCAAAGAACAGATTAATTTAGCAAAAAAAGTCGAGAAGGTTGTTACTTCTTTCGTTTATACTTCTATTAAGAATGAGAAAGCGAGGAGAACAAGCTATGAATGAGAACATAATCATAAAAGGACTAACGCAAAATAATCTAAAAAATCTGTCTCTGGAAATACCAAAAGGGAAGATTGTAGTATTTACAGGAGTATCTGGCTCTGGTAAATCGAGTATCGTCTTTGATACGATTGCTGCGGAAAGTCAGAGACAAATGAATGAAACTTATACCGCATTTATGCGTGGAAGACTGCCAAAGCATCCAAAACCAAAGGTTGAGATGATCGATAACTTAACGGCTTCGGTAATCATCGATCAATCGAGACTTGGCGGGAATGCGCGTTCCACAGTCGGCACGATCAGCGATATGTACTCAGCACTCCGTTTGCTTTATTCTCGAATCGGAAGTCCATATATTGGAACATCATCTTATTTTTCATTTAACAATCCGAATGGTATGTGTCCAAAGTGTTTTGGTATTGGTAAAGTGATGGAGTTAAATGTTGAAACACTGGTTGATCCTGATAAAAGTTGGAATGAGGGGATGGTAGATCTACCTACGTTTCATCCTGGAAATTACTATTATAAACAGTACACGGAAACAGGTTTGTTTGACCTTGATAAGAAATACCGAAATTATAGCGAGCAAGAGAAGCATCTGTTGTTGTACGGTACATATGAGAAAGATGGGAAACGGGTTCATAAATCCGTGGAAGGAATCCAGAACATGTATGAGCGTTTATTATTAAAACGTGATATCTCGGATACTTCAGAACCTACGATGAAGAAATTGTTTAAGCTGGTGAAAGAGCATGATTGTCCGCTCTGTCATGGTAAGCGACTAAATGCAACTGCACTTTCTTGTAAAGTTGCAGGATATAGCATTGATGAGATGTGTGAGATGGAATTTATCAAGTTAAGGGAAGTATTAAAGACAATCGATGATCCACGTGCACAGACAATCGTTGAAAGTCTTGTCTTAACTTTAACTCGAATGATCGATATTGGTTTGTTCTATCTTTCCATGAATCGAGAATCTTCGACGATGTCAGGTGGTGAGGCACAACGTCTGAAATTAGTGCGTTACATGGGTAGTGCTCTTACTGGCATGACCTACATCTTCGATGAACCAAGTACCGGTATGCATCCGAGAGATGTTCATCGTATGACGAAACTCTTAAAGAGTCTTCGTGATAAAGGAAACACCGTACTTGTTGTTGAACATGATAAGGATGTAATCTCGATTGCGGATGAAGTAATCGATATTGGACCGAAGGCGGGAAGTAATGGTGGACAGATTATGTATCAGGGAAGCTATGAAGGTCTCTTAGAGTCTGGTACACTGACAGGCAATGCATTAAAACAGAACATTCCATTAAAAGCAAATCCTCGAAAGGCGAAGGAGTATCTGGCTGTTAATAATGCTAGTACTCATAATCTAAAGAATGTTTCGATTGACATTCCATTGAATATTCTGACGGTTGTAACTGGAGTTGCAGGTTCTGGTAAGAGTTCATTAATTCGCGATGTATTTGCAAAACAATATGAAGATCGTGTCGTCTTAGTCGATCAGTCGGCAGTTACAGCCACAGGACGTTCAACTCCTGCAACCTTCCTTGGATTCTTTGATGATATTCGAAAGCTTATGGCAAAGGAGACAAACTCAGAAGCATCTATGTTTACATTTAACGGGAAAGGCGCATGTCCAGTATGTAAAGGAAGAGGCGTGATCGTAACGGAATTAGTATTTATGGATCCGGTAACAACTGTTTGTGAGGCTTGTGAAGGCGGCCGTTACAGCAAACAATCCTTAGCTCATACGTATCATGGAAAGAACATTGTCGACATCTTAAATATGTCAGCAGAACAGGCAGTTGCATTTTTTGCTGATGAACCGAAACTTAGTAAAAAGATTCAGGCTATGGTAGATGTCGGAGTTCCTTACTTAACTCTTGGACAACCGCTATCGACTTTATCTGGTGGTGAGCGTCAACGTGTGAAGTTAGCTAAGTATCTGGATAAGAAGGGAAATATCTATGTTTTAGATGAGCCAACGACAGGACTGCATCCTTCCGATATTGAAAGTGTAATGAGGTTGTTAGATGGTTTCGTAGACCGAGGCAATACGGTCATCGTTATTGAGCATAATACGGATGTGATGAAACAGGCAGATTATATCATCGATATCGGTCCTGATGGCGGTACTGCAGGTGGTGAAGTTGTATTTACGGGAACTCCAAAAGAGATGGTGGAAGAGTCGGAGACGATTACAGCGAGATATTTAAAGAAGGCGCTGTAGGGGTTGGGCACTGAGAGAGTTTTTCTCTTCTCAGTGCCCAAAATCTTTGGATATTTTAGTAATTTCAGCGTGTTTTGGGCAACTATGAGAAGAAGGATGAGATATTGCCCATAGAATGGAATGTTTTGTGTGCATGGATGGGAAAAAGAAGAATATAGAAGGCTAAAAGGAGATGAAATTGCAGTTTTTCACTTAACATTTGGGCAAACTGCTTGTATGAATAGATAAATTACCCAAAATAACAAAAGGTAATTACAATACCTATAAACATTTACCAGAATTAACCGATAATTATAATAAGAGAATTCAATGATCGACAGAATTCTTTCCTAGGGGCAAAAAAGGATTTTTGGCCATATCCAATCAAGGAGGAATTAATTATGGTAACAAAGGTGGATCAAAATACGGTTTCGAATGTTTACGAAACGGAACAAATGCAGAAATCATCCAATGTATCTGGAAAGACGATTGGAGATCCGAAGTTAAGTGAGAAAGCTTCCAAGTATTATGAAAAACTCAAGAATAAATTCTCGAATATGGATTTTATTCTTGTTAGCGAGGATCAAAAAGAAACTGCTAAAGCGCAGGCCGGAAGCTATGCCAATCCAAATCGTATGGTTGTTTTGATTGATGAGGAAAAGCTAGAGAAGATGGCATCCGATGAGTCGTATCGCAAAAATTATGAGAACATTATCGCTACGGCAGGTACCCAGATACCACAGCTAAAAAGCGCGTTAGAAGCAACTTCATCGAAAGTGAAAACCTTTGGCATTCAGGTAAATGACGACGGTACTACTTCTTTCTTTGCAGTTATTAAGAAAAATAATGCTGCTCATGTAAAGAGGATGCAAGAGAGAAAGAAAGCAAAGAAAGCCGAGGAGAAAATGTACGCCAAGAAAGCAGAAGAAAAGAGAGCTGCTCAAAAGGCAGAAGAGAAGAAAGCGAATCAAAGAAATCATACATATACAGATCTTGAGATTGCGTGGGAGGATGATAACAAGCTTACTTCCCAATTAAATGGGGTTGAGGATTCAGAGGAAACAATCACGATTAGTGCTACTTCCGTTGAGGGACTTTTCTTGAAAATAAAAGAGATGGAATACGATGACCTCAGCAATCAAATTCAAACGGAAAGAGAAAAACAGGTTGGACAGAATATCGATTTTCGAATGTAGGGAATTCACGTAACGATGATATAATTTCGTTACGGATGCAATACGGCAGACACAGGATAGTTAAGATCAGGTGTCTGCTGTTCTAATTTACGCGAATAACGAGGTCAGAACAAGAGTGGCGTGCATCGCAGAATGGAGAAGAAACAATGAAACGACGTTTGTTAAATTATATTAACGAAATGGAACAGAAAGAGTACACAAATCTGAATGAACTTGAAAAACGAGAAGTTAGGGAGAAGATGCTGATTCAGATTCAGTTCTTTCAGCATGAGCGTTTGATCCATCTAATCGTAACCGTGACGTTTGCGATGCTATTAATGATGGCAATCATAGGATTTTTCTTAAGCAAAACAATTCCATTTTTAATCCTTGAAGGTTTGCTGCTAGTTTTATTGGTTCCATACATAAAACATTATTATTTACTTGAGAATGGAGTGCAGAAACTTTATATGATTTATGACCGTTTTTGTTAGTATTGTGATGAAGAATGATCTTTGGTGGATATCTCCACAGCTAACAATACGATCGCAATCGTTATGGCTGGTCCAATTGCAAAAGATATTGCAGAAAAGGGATAAAGGACTTCGTTTTTAAGGGTAAACGATGGGCACGAATATTTAGAATCCTACAGAATTCGAGACTTACGATTGGGTAGGGATGGACGAACCATTGAATGTGATAAAGTTATATGATGTTTTTTTTCACTGCACATTAGTATCTTAATGTGCTTTTTATTTCTGAGTATTATGAAGGTAGGACGTGAATAAAAGGAGATTTCAAATGTTCTGAGCATATGTCATCAATTATAAGAAACTCTGAATACATATATTAAATTATTGAAAATACGTCTTAAATTGACAAAATATTACCTTTGTCTATGATATAATAGATAAATATTAATAGCAGTTTGAGTTGATATAGTATTTGGATCTCATAAGAGTAAGGTTCTTATCTCTAAAGAGCGTTGCTTTGGATTAAAACCATGATACATTGTGCCGTAGGCACAAGAAATAAGCTGAATTGGCCCCAAAAGCGTTACTTTGTACCAAAAGCGAAAATTATTGTGCCGTAGGCACAAGGAATAATCCCATTCTACCTAGAATGTTATACTTTTTTCAAAAGATATCTTTTGATGTGTAAACACACATCAATCTAAAATATGACTTAAATACATACAAGAATTCTAATTTCTCAAACAACCAAGCTTTTTACCTAAACAACCAAAGCTTCTTATCAAAACAACCAAAGCTTCTTACCTAAACCACCAAAGCAACATTTTACAAATAACTATTTTATTTAAACATGAACAGAATCAATAAGTGTTAACTTACTTAACTGTAAGACCATCTCATTAGTATACAAAAAAGAAAAGAGGATGATTTTGATGGACTATTTATTCCCAATTTCAAGTGCAGATGACATAGGAGCATCTAGTTATTTTCTGAGTTTTCAAGGTTCGAATCTTATCTTTGACTGTGGTGCAAGGTATAATGCGACGATATCGTATCCTCAATATTCCGTATTGTTAGGGGAACACGTAGAAGGATTTGATCGAATTGATGCGATATTTTTATCTCATGCGCACTTTGATCATATTGGATCGCTGGCAGCCATTGCAGCGCAAGCAAGCCAAGCAGCAATTTATGCAACAAAGACAACGAAAGAAATAATCAAGTTACAATTGATTGATTTTGACCGAGTCAGTCGCAAGGAAGAACCGTTGAAATTAAAGAAAATGCGACAGTTACAAGTACAGAAGATTATTGAACGTATCATCGAAATTCCTGTTATGCGACCAATGCTGCTGAATGGGATGGAGATTACTTTCTTCCCAGCAGGTCACATGGCAGGAGCCTGTATGGTGTATGTTAAGAAGAATGGAAAAAGTGTGCTATATACTGGAGATTTTAGTTTTGACAGCTTCATGGGAATGAATGAACCGAATTTTAACGGAGTGCATCCTAATGTTCTGATTATGACTGGTACGAACGGATTTCGATACCAAATAAAGACAAAGTTAGATTATAAGAATCTAGAGAAGCATATCAAAGCATCCTTAAAGAAAGGGCGTAATGTATTAATTCAATCCCAAAGCATCCCAAAGCATCTAAACTTTTTCTATGCACTGAAGATGATGAAAATCCCAGTAAAAGCATATATTCATACAAGCTCCATGCCAATTGCCAATGCATTTTCTGAATTAGGATATCATATTTTTTCGGATGCGCTGACAATGGATCAGAAATGTCCAGAGCAAAAACATATCTTGATATCGGAATTCGCTGAGCCTGGATATGATGTGATTCAAATCGATTGTTACTCTTTACATGCATCGTTCTCTGACTTGATTAATTTAGTATATCTTTATATGCCAGAGAAAGTGTTTGTTGTTCATTATGAGCCAGAACTTAATACGTTGTGCTTTGTTGATGATCTTCTGGAACAGGGAAGGTATCATGGGACGATTACGATGTGTAAGAATATGGTGAAGTACGAGATATAAAACATAATTCAAAATTAGTAAGTTATAAGTAGATATTACTTCACTAAAACAAAAAGCGAAAAATTAAAAATAAGAATCAAGAAGACAAACAAGAATATCAAATCAATGAGCATGAACCTATTCAATGAATACAAAAGAACTAGAGAACAAAGAGGAGGGCATGAATGAAATATCTATCAATCTATCAGCAGATTATTGAGAATGAGTTTAAACAGAATGGAAATCAAGAGTTTTTTAAGAAAGGCGACATTAAGAATGAAGAAGCAAGAATCATCGAAGTCAGTATTTTAAATCCATCGCTGGAAAATAATCAATTGTATGCTATATTTCAGGATAAATATCATAGATTGTCTGTAGAGGAGTTCAAAAAAGGTTTACAGAATGTCAATCTGGATACCATAACGAAACGTAAATACATAGCGATACGTGTGGAGAAGGCAGGAAAAGATTTTAGTCATTTATTAGATGGAGATAAACGTTCTGTAAAAGCTTTTTCTGACTACATGGACCATATGATGGAACGAGACAGCGAAAAACGTCGAATCTATTTTAAAGCAAAGTATCTGTTTGTGTATTTACAGACTCTGGATCATCTGTATTCGGAGAAATTAGATAAGCTTCTAAGTAAATACATCGAGAATTTCTGCGTTAAGATGTTGCATACCATTTACCGCGCAGTTTGCAAAGAGATGAATGTGAGCTATAAAAAGAATGCAAAGGAAGTTATGAGTCAGACAAAACAGGCATTGGAGATTGCACCGGAAGAGATTAAGAATGATGAAACATTGGATAAGGATGCACAGATTGAAAATCTGAAATTTCAAATTGAGAACTATCAGAATACCCTGCAGTTGATACAGTCATTATTTGATGATTTAAGGGAAAGTGTCGATGAAAGTGCAAAGGATGCACAGAACATCGCAATCAGTCAATTTTTCACCACCTTAAATAGCAATGAGTTCGGCAACCTTTTGGATAATCTTCGAATCGTAGAGAAGTCCTTTGCTCAGATCCGTGAGAATCATGTCGTAATTCCTAAAGAAGTTGCTCCATTGGTCATCATATTTAAACAGTTAACAAAGTTTATCGATAGTTATGGCATTGAACCAATCGATCAGGTAGAACGCGTCTTTGAAGCTACTAGTGAGCAGATTGCAAAATATAATTATACAGGGAATCCATTTATGGATGATACCGAGAAAAAACAGGTGGTAGTCACGGCACCAGGCTGGAAATACAAAGACATGATCATTTCAATGCCGACTGTACGAGGAAGAGAGGAGGATTAGGTATGGGTGATTTGTATTTGGGAATTGATTTGGGTACGACCAATTCAGTTATTGCCTATGGGAATTTGACACCAAGGGGCGATTTAAAATGTAAAGTAATCGATGTGGATCGAAAAAGTGATACAGGTGGGAGAGTTCGACGTACTACGTTGCCATCGGTCGTATATTATTCGATTGATAGTAAAACAAGAGAAATTACTCCGGATGTAGGAGATTATGCGAAAAGTAGATACGGAATTATGCACGGTTATGTATCAAAATCCATCAAGTCATCGATGGGCAGCAGAGATTCCTTAAATCTTAGTAATGACATAATGGACAAAACGCCAGCGGAGGTTTCTTCAAGAATCTTGTCATTCTTAATGTATAATGCAAAAACAAGACTGATGCAAGAGGATTTAACGGACGCAATTATCACTGTTCCAGCATCGTTCGACTCGGATAAATGCCAGGATACGATTGATGCAGCTAGGCTCGCGGGGATAAATGTCGATAATGTTCACGATATATTGCTCTATGAACCGAAGGCTGTGATTTACGATTTCATACATATGCAAGAAATGGGGGAAATACCAAGCAATTTAATTGACTTTTCGACACCGAAAAACATCTTAGTATTCGACCTTGGAGGTGGAACACTTGATGTTTCTATACATAAAGTAAGTTATTCCGACAATGGAATGATGAACATTGAAGACATTGCAATTGCCCGATACACCAGCATCGGGGGCGATGATTTCGATGAACTTTTGGCGAAAGATCTTTATAAACGATTTGAACGATTAAATTGTATTAGAATTCCGGAAAGCCGAAGAGAAGAAGTTATGTGTAAGCTTCGAATCGAGGCAGAAAAACTTAAGATGACTATGTCAGATGCATACGAACAATGTCAAAGCCTAGGAAAAGAATTTCCAATGGATCATAATGAAGAAGTAATGCAAATGAATGTGTACGATAGTTATAGCATCATGGAGGCGTTTTCTTTAGAAGAAATGATGCAGATTCTGTCACCTTTAATGGGAGAAGAGCTATCGAGAAAGGATGTTAACCGAATTGACAGTTTAGATCAAAAACAAATGAATAATATTATTTATCCTATCCTAGATGTATTAGCAAAAGCAAATTCAGATATAAAAATTGATCATGTATTATTGAATGGAGGTATGACGAAGTTTTTCCCAATTAAAAAGCGTATTGATCAATTCTTTGGTCTGGATTCCTTAGTAACTGCAGATCCAGATCTATCGGTTGCTCGAGGTGCAGTATATTATCATTATTGTTTACATAAATACAATGTAAAGCGTCAAAGCATCAATGATTTAGCAAAGAATATGATTCGTTCATGTGAAGTTGGAGAAACAGAACAAGTAATAGCTAGCACTATGAGTCCAATGGCAGAAGCAGCCCAGACTTCTGAAACTGCACAATTCAACACAGGCACGATTTTAAATGATACAATCAATCTTGGGGTTACTGGAGAATATGTATCGAAATTAGTTGGAGCTGGGACAAAACTTCCTTATTGTTCCGGCGAAATTGCAGGAAAATACACGTTTTCACAGTATACGAATCAGATCGCAATCGAGATTTTCCTTGGACGCGGGAAAACAAAGAATCTGCCGAATCGAAGAATTGCAGATCGAATTATCACATTTAAAGAGAAACACCCAACCAATACACCGATTTCTTTAAATATCATCGTTGACAGTATGCGAATGATGAGAGTGGAGGCATGGATTACTGGTAATATCGAAGAAAAAGCGCTAATCACGCTGGATACAAATAGCAACCGTACCGAACATAATAAGAAGCCAACTGCGAAAATCTATACAAAAGAAGCAAAAGTCCTCAATGCGAAAAGTGAATTGAATCAGATTAAGACGTTGTCGGAAAATAGCATGAAACACGGAAAAGGAATTTCATCGGAAAAGATGCATCAGATTTTAGACCATTTATCCTGTGCAACCAATCCAAAAGATTTCTTTGATCCAATGATGGAAAGTTTGTCGAGACTTGGATTGTCCGAGTTGCTTCGCGGCTTTTATTATACGATTGCAATCGAACTTGCAAAAGGCTGGGACCCAAAACAGCAAAGAAGAATGTTAAATGTCTGCAAACAGCATTTTAGTGAAAACTTTGCTGGATTTCGTCATGATAATTATGTAATGAAACAGGCAATTCTCTTTATTTGTACGTATGATCCAAATGCTGTCGATTTTCTTACCACAGACTTAATCCGTAATCGGTATTCGTTTTATGAGAATGTAATCTTCAACAGCATCTTAATGCATACCGACTATTCGGAGCAGAAGATGAAGTATCTTTCGAAACAGAAGCTTCCGAACTGGGAACTGAAAGAATTTACGAGTTTGTGCAATGAGATGATTGCACATGAAGATGAAGTTTCAAAGACAGCTGTTGAGTATTTACTACATAATTTAGAAGAATTTACGAGGAAAAACTCGATTTCATTCTTAAAAGAAGGTTTGAATTGCCTGGAACAGTTAAACAGCGATGGGAAAATTCCGAAGGAATCGTACGGGAAGATGATAAAAGTATTGAGAAATATGAAGCATGAGTTAGCAAATGATGAGATTTATGATTTAATTCATATGATCGATATCCAGATAGTGTAAAGTATTTTGTGTTATTAGAAAAATAGAGAAGTTCTGGCAGAGACGGAAAGTGTTCAACAATCCGAGAAAAACAAAACAAAGAAGCAGGACTTCTCTATGACGTATGATTACAATAATCATAAAGACAATCGAAGGGAAAACTCTCTTTATTCTAAATTCTTGACACTACCAATATCTGTCAGATAGAATGATTAGGAAAATGTTTAAAAGGAGTGTAATTATATGGCAAAATATGAACGACATATGTCAGTCGGAATCTCTACGTTACTAAATGTAATCCATGACGGAATTTTAAATGGAAGTGCATCTGCTTCTTATGAAGATGGCAGTGATTTTAATATAGATGGGGTTCGCTGTGCCGTTCGCGTTTATGAACGTTATAGTATGATGGGCAAAAACCGGGTTAGTCTTAGTGTCACTTTATTAGGCGACGAAACACAGACGATGGTTTCTGCAATTACTGCTGGCGGAAGTCAGGCGGTTTTCTTTAAAATGAATACTTTTGGAGAAGAATCATTTTTAGAGTGTTTAGAATCGATTTTAGATCAGTATTAGCTAAACTCTATGATACGTAGATTGCGAAACATACATTCATACGGTATCCTATAGCAAGGAGGTGAGAGTAAATGGATTGTGAAAAAGTAGGAAAGCTAATCTCAAAACTTCGTAAGGAACAGAACATGACTCAGAAACAATTAGCCAGTCGCTTGAATCTAAGTGATAAGACAATTAGTAAATGGGAATGTGGACTTGGGTGTCCGGACGTATGCTTTCTAAATGATCTCTCCAATATCTTTCATGTCAATATTGAAAAGTTATTGCTTGGTGATTTATCACCAAAGGATACCGATGGAGGAAATATGAAACGCGTAAAATTTTATATATGCCCAGAGTGTGGTAATCTGATTACATCAACTTCCGACACGGAAGTTACGTGCTGTGGAAGAAAGTTGACAGCACAAAAGCCCCAAAAAGCGGATGAAGAACATAAAATCGATGTCTCATTCGTTGAAGATGATTTTTATATCACATTTCACCATCCGATGACAAAGCAACATTATCTGATGTTTCTAGCTTATGTGACATGCGACCGTATGATACTGACCAAACTCTATCCAGAGCAGAGCCCGGAAGTAAGATTCCCACGACTTCGTGGCGGTAAGTTTTATTATTACTGCAATCGGGATGGATTGTGGATGGAGTAATAGGTCCTAAAGAGCAATATGACAATGATATTTTCGCTCGCTGTAGTTGACAATCCTTCCCACTATTTTTATAATAAGGTAATAATTTAAAACATATGATTTATTTGTGGAAAGGTGCTACTTAATGAATGGAATTGAAATTATCGTATTGATCGCAGGTATTATTATCGCTCTTATCATAAAAAATGAACATGATAAAGTAACTGCAAGAAACAAACTGATGTATAAGCTGAACAAAGAATGGGGTGATGTACCAACCGAAGAATTTACGCCTCAGAAGATAGAGTCTATGTATGCTTATTATAATGCGATGAAACGTGAAAAAGGTGACGTCGATGAGATTACATGGAATGACCTGGATATGAATCAGATTTTCATGACAATCAATAATACGCGTAGTGCCGCTGGTGAAGAATATTTATTTGCCATGTTGCATCAGCCAGAATTCGACAACAAGAAATTAAAAGAACGGAATCGTTTAATTGAATTCTTTGGTAGTCATAAGGAAGAACGCCAGAAGGTGCAAGTAATCTTAGATCGTATGGGTAAGATGAAAGCATTATCCGTTTACGAGTATATGAATCGCCTTAGTATTTTGGAACGAGAGAACAATATGTCACATTATTTCTTGATGTTAGCGTTAGCGATTGCAGTGGGTGTCATCTTCATCCAGCCGATGTATGGTATTTTATTGACCGTTGGCTGTATCGTAAATAATATCATTCAATATTATAAACGTAAAATGGTGATTGAAAAGTACTTCCAGGTGGTATCTTATATCATCCGCTTGGTGGATTGTGCAGGTGAATTGAGTGATTGCAATATCAAAGAAATTTCAGAGTATACTGACAAATTACGAGCTAATTATAAAATCTATGCACCTTTCATTCGTGGTGCATGGTTAGTTACTTCAAGAAACCCTGCAGGAAGTCTTGCGGACATGTTTTTAGATTATTTACGAATGATCTTCCATATCGATTTGATTAAATTTAATACGATGATGAAGACATTCGAGAAGAAGCAGTACGAACTAAATGAGATGTTTGAAGTGATGGGTACATTAGACAGTATGATTGCAATCGCTTCGTTTCGAGAATTGATGGGAGACTACTGTATTCCAGAATTAACTGCTTCTAAGAAGCCAAGCATTGCAGCTGAGAATCTCTATCATCCGATGATCAACGATCCAGTGAAGAACTCCATTACCGAGCAGCAGAGTGTATTGATCACAGGTTCTAACGCTTCTGGTAAATCAACATTTATCAAGACGTTAGCAATCAATGCGATCTTAGCTCAGACCATTGATACGGTTATGGCAGATTCTTATCAAGCAAGCTACTTTAAAGTTGCTTCTTCCATGGCGCTTCAGGATAACTTGATGGGACAAGAGAGTTACTATATTGTCGAGATTAAGTCGTTGAAGAGAATTCTGGATCAGTTAGAGGATGAAATTCCTATCCTTTGCTTTGTCGATGAAGTACTTCGTGGTACGAACACATTAGAACGTATCGCAGCATCTTCCCAGATTTTATTAAGCTTAGCAAAAGGAAATGCGATTTGTTTCGCAGCAACTCATGATATCGAATTAACTCACATTCTTGAGAATTACTACTCCAATTATCATTTTCAGGAGCAGGTAGTCGAAGACGATGTGTTATTTGATTATGTGCTTCATACAGGAAGAGCAGTATCCAAGAATGCAATTAAGTTATTAAAAATCATAGGGTATAATGACAAGATCATTCATGATGCAACCAATACAGCCAATGAATTCTTAGAGTCAGGGGAATGGAGTATCATTCAGTAGGACGGGATTTATAAGAGTTTAAGGATAGAAAGTAATGAGTAACATAGTTCAAGTAGTTTGAATTATGGGGCTCATCACTTTTTTTCTTTTCGTGAATAACGAAAAGTGAAAAAGAGTAATACTGCTTGTTAACCTCTTGATATGGGGTGTGGTCATTCAAGTCATCCCTCGCTACGCTATTTATGTGATTCATTAACTTTAAAATATCTTTCTGCGTGTAAATATCAAATGTATTCCCTTGTGGTATGACATAACGAATAAATTGTTTCCATTTCAACTACTTGTAAAGAGTTCGTCTTGAACATCCTATGTCATTCGCATGATTTGCGTAGATATGTGCAAGTGATTGACCTTTTAGGATTAGAGGTGAGACTAACTGGTCAAGTGTTTGCATATCTTCTGGAGATTGGTTAATTCCCTCTCTTGAGGTGGATAATAGCTCATGGTAAGAATCATCCGCATATTTTGGCAACATATATTAACCATTGATGAGGGCAACTCGGAATACTAGGACATGCATTACAAACATAGGTGGCTTTTCTAATCGACCACATGTTTTAGGATGATATTTTGGACATACATGATAACATTTGGAACACTCATTGCAGTTTTTATAGCAAACGATATCCTTACATAGATGGTGTTCATTACAGTGTTTGAAATAGATGCATTTAGGTTTTCGATTAGGATCCTTATGCTTCTTTTCCGTACGATGTTTTCTAACTTCTTTGGAGATTGTTGAAGGATCTTTGTTTACTAAAGCAGCAATGGCTGTAAATGCGGAACTTCATTTAGTTTCTGTTCAATTATAATACGTTCACTTAGTGTTAAGTGCTTTTGGCTATCTTTCATATTTCTTTCTTTCTGCACAGACAGATAACCATATCAGTATTATAGCAGAAGGGAAAGCAGTGCACGAGTAAATTCCAGGTGTTCCAATCTACTGGAATTTACTCGTGCAAACTGGAATTTACTTTTTCACTTAACATTTGGTAAATTTACAATAAGTTAAAAAAGGAGAATAAAGATGTTTCAAAAATTTGAAGAGTATTTTAAAATATCAAGTCCAGTGACTGATCGTAAATACAGTGATGCTTTGATGGCGTTTAGAGAGAAGTACCAAGGCATGGATTTTGGTGAAGGAATCTATAGAGTATTTCGACAAGAAGAAATAGAAAAATGGAAAACAATCATATCTGAAGGATATCCTGATTTTACTAATAAATTCGACCCTTTTGCTTATGATTGGTTAGGAAGATGTTTTGCTATGGATTTAAGAAATAATTCTTTAGGTAATATCCTTATGTTTGAAATTGGAACAGCCGATGTATTGAACATTCCATGTAATATTGTGGAATTTCATAATGAAGAGATACCAATGTATCATGAATCTTGTCTTGCTACTAGTTTCTTTGCAGAGTGGAAAGAAGTTACGAAACAAGTGTTAGAACATAATAAATGTGCTGGCTATAAGATACCGCTTTTTTTAGGTGGAAGTGATGAAATATCTAATTTGGAGTTAAGTGATATGGAAGTTTACTGGTTCATATGTTCAGCAGCTAAGAATCGAAAATAATATTGCTCATAAGGCTAGTAATAACCAAATTACTAGCCTCTTTTGTGTGCGCCTGGCGGCGCACGTCGCTAATGGATGAAAGTTCCTAATCCGCCCTAGTAGTGGGAAGGATACAGCCAAGACCAAGGGTGTCCTATTCATAGCCAAGACTATGATTAACGCGAGGGGAATCTGAAGGAAGATGGAGG
>JAQXNU010000197.1 GCA_029098165.1 Clostridiales bacterium | reverse complement strand
CACGACATAAGTAGCATGTTTCTTTTCACATTCTGCTTTGATCACCGCTTCAACTTCTTTTTCCTGTTCATAACATACTACGACGCCATTTTCCTTAATAATGCCAGCCTTACATGCAGCTATATTTTCAAGGGTATCGCCCAACAATGCCGTATGATCCATACCAATATTGGTTATGACAGATACTAAAGAAGCAGGAATCACATTCGTTGCATCTGAGACACCTCCAAGTCCTGCCTCTAATACAACGAGGTCACAGTTTTGGTTCACAAAATAAGTAAATGCTACGGCTGTAATCAGTTCAAACTCTGTTGGGTAGTCTTCTTTCTCTAAATTCATTACTACATCTTGTACCTGATTTACGCTTTTTGCGAACTCTTCATTGGTAATAATCTCGCAATTCATACGAATTTGATCATTTACTACTTCTAAACAGGGGGATGTAAATAATCCAGTTTTATATCCAGCACATGTTAGCATGGACGAAATCATCATTGCTGTGGACCCTTTTCCGTTGGTACCTGCAACATGAATAAACTTCAACTTCTTTTCTGGATGATCTAATATAGCTAATAATTTCTGTAATCTCTCTAAGCCTAATTTACTTCCAAGGCATTGTGATTGCTTAACAAAGTCCAGTGCTTCCTGATAATTCATCGTACATCCTCCAACATATGCTTTTCTTATACTTATTTTAATTTTATATCATGTGGAAAAAAGGGCCTATTGCATTAATTGCAATAGAACCCTTAAACTATGCATAAATAATAATTACATCGTTTTTAACATTGATGTCTTTACCTTTGGTACAATTTCCAAACTGATCACACTGATTACGATTACCGTTACTACAGTCATAACAACTGTCTGTACGGCTCTTGTTGCTAATAATGCCGGATAACTGCTTTTGGCGTATAACACCCAAATCCAAAAGGAATTAAGCAACCAACTACAGCATACGTGTACAGTTACCGACGCAGATATGATACGAACTAATGTCTGCTTTTTGTGTAGAAACAATCCATAAATCACACCTGTTATTACTGCTGTTAGTGTAAAGCCAGGAAAATATGGCCCAATCGGAAATAAGATTGCTCCAAGAAAATCACTGATACCGCCTACGGCTGCACTTGCAATTGGTCCATAAAGAATAGCTGCAACAACAACTGGAATAAATGCAAAAGAAAACTTTATATTCCATTGTGCAAATGATAAAAATCTGCTAAGAACAATTTCAATTGCAATCAGCATTGCGAGTACGATCAGCATAGGTAAAGTAATCTTCTTGTTACGCTTTTTTATATTGACTGACATAGAATTTCCTCCTTTCCCGACCGTCTTACTCGATTATAAGTTTCATAATTTTGTAAGATATGATCGAAACTTGCCGTGCATAATATTCAATATGCTACAACAAAAGGAATTCCATTTATTTTGTATGTAGCAGCGGGATGCGAATTCTGTACCGCAAGATAACTTTTCGTTCACCCAGCAACTCCCCGTCTGTGTGACACTTAACGCACAAAATTCTACTCTGCAACAATATTCTGCTATTCGACTTGTTCTACTCTAGCACAAGAAGTTCATAAAGTCAAGAGTTGACCTATGCCATTCTTTATGCCACAAAATCAATCAAAGCATTAATTTGTGTCTGATCCAATGCATCAAAGGAACCACTTAAAGCTTTTAGCATATACTCATCACTTGGCGTTTTCACTTCTTTCTTAGCGATCGTATTTCTCACCATACCTAACATCTTACGTTTGATAAAGCCAAGCTTTTCAAATTGAATACCTCCCTGCATATAGAAAAATGACTGACTACCCAACTGATTCGTATTCTGAATGGCTTCTTTCACCTCATCCAGTGGCTGATTCGAACCTACAGCAAAAATAATTAGATTCTTTACACCATATTTCTTTATTTTATTTAGCCCCATAATCATATTTCCCATGATCCACCCGCCAAAGATTACCCGATCTTGCTCGGCTAACTCCTTTGCTGACACTTTCTTTAACGCTTTTGCTTCGCAATGTAACTCCTTCGCAATCCACTCTGCATAACGTTTCGTAAAACCGGTAGAACTATGATAGATAACAATTCGTTTCATATAATCTCTCCTTTAATTTAGAATTTCATGCTTCTATGTATTTTAATAGTAATATATTACATTTAAATTAATTTGTCAATATACCCGTAATTATCTAGCATAAATCGACAAAAAAGTATATAATGAACTTATTTAATTCACAAGAAAGTACCATTATTTAATTTACCAAACTATAACGAACAGGAGAATCTTATGAAACGAAAAGCATATTTGTTACTTGTATTTTTGTGCATTGCACTCATTCTTCCATGTATCCGAGTTTCGGCTGCATCGACGGAGGATTCCCTTCAACTAAATGAAACCAATTTAAAGCTACAGGTGGGTAATCAATGTAGCCTCTATCTTATGAACTCTAATACAAACAACGAGGAATACTGGACCTATTATCCTTGTACCTGGTCCTCTTCGAATGAAGATGTTGCAATCGTCGATGACGGTTTTGTAACGATCGTAGGGAAAGGAAAAACTACGATTACTGCTACATATAATTCGAAAAAATATACTTGTAAAATCACTGCCTATGCAAGTTCCTACCGTTTAACCAGGTCTGACCTTGCAACTAAAACCTTTCAAGAAGAGTATATTCGAATGACACACACCGACGATGTCTCCTATTATAGTTATCAAGTTTATCGTCTCGACAATCCTACCGAAACTGAATGCTATAATGCCTTTCGAATTGATGTGGATAGCGAAACAGGAAAGATCAATCTAACCGCATTACAAGGTGGTGAATACCGCATTGATTTTTATGCTCATACTTATGATTATGATACCTATCAGAACCAAACTTATAAGGCATCCTTACATGTAACCGTTCAAGTTCATGGGCTAATTGAAACCGAACTTGGTTGTGCTTTACTGACCAAAAGAAAATTAACGTTTGATGATTTATCTCAGATTACATTTACAGTTGAAAATCCCGAAATTGCATCGGTAGATGCGCATGGAATCGTGACTCCACTTATGGTTGGTGAAACCTATGTTACGATGACCGGATATAATGAACAAAGCATTCAAGAACAATTTGAGTGCACAATCTATGTTACCGATCCAAAGGTCACTTTAGAAAAAACTTATGTTGTTATCGATCATGAAATTCCTTTTAACATTTCAGGTAATTCCTGGATAGGGCAAACCGAATACAAATCCTCAAATGAAAAAATATTTACGGCAACTTCCTACGGCATAACAGCAATCAAAGAAGGAAGAGCAAAAGTTGCTGTTACTGTAGACGGACGTAAATTTGTATTTGATGTTGAAGTTGTTAATCCTAGATTAAATCAGGATAGTTATTTACTTAAGAAGAATGATACGGTAAAAGTCACACTATTAGGTTTGAATGGTACGTTAAAACAGGAAAATGTCACTTATTCCATTGGTAATCCAAAGGTTGCAAGCGTATCAGCAGATGGTAAGATTACAGCCAAAGCATGTGGCAATACCCTTCTTAAGGTAAACCTTGCGGACTTTACATTTACGGCTAGCATCAGTGTTGGTAATGCAAAATCCATCTCGGCAATTAAAAACGCAAAAGATGCTCTTGGTTCTATCTATAGTCAGGAAAAACGTATGCAGAAAGGTTATTACGACTGTAGCTCTCTAATCTGGAGAAGTTACTCACCAACCGGAATCACCTTTGGCGATTCCGGTTATGCACCAACTGCCGCCAATATCGCCAAATACTTGGACGAACATAAAAAGACTATCTCCTGTAAATTTGTGGATCCAAAAAAATTGCAACCTGGCGATTTGATCTTCTATGGTGGTACCGATAACGGACGTTTTAAAGGTATCTATCATGTTTCCATGTTTACTGGAATTGCTCCATACGATTATTATAGCTATACTACAGGATCCTATTATCCTTATACCGGCCAAATTATACACGCTTCCCAAGGCTGTGTCCGTGAAAGTGATCTAACGGAATCCTACGGCAACATTGTCATGATTGCTCGACCTACGAAATAGAGTTATGTAAAAGGGGCTGCACTTGCGTGCAGCCCCCTAAGGTCTTGGAAATTACTTTCTTAAACCTAACTTTGCGATTAACTCACGGTAACCTTCAAGGTTAGTTTTCTTTAAGTATTCAAGTAAACCTCTTCTTTGACCAACCATCTTAAGAAGACCTCTTCTGGAGTGGTGATCTTTATTATTGTTTTTTAAATGCTCTGTTAACTCAGTAATTCTTTCTGTTAATAAAGCAATCTGAACTTCTGGTGAACCAGTATCGTTTGCTGTTCTACCATAAGCTGCAATGATTTCTTGTTTTTTCTCTTTGCTAATCATTGATTAGTCCTCCTATAAAAATATTTATAATCACCAAACACTAAGTTCTTGGTCGGAGTGTCCATAAAACCGAGTGTAGGCTTTTACACAACTAAGATAATAACACATTTCCTCTTATATTGTAAAGGGCTTTTTTACAAGTCCAATATTACACATGGAAATGCTACGCAATTCTAGTCATCTGTTTTTTCTGGATTTTCGTCCAAGATAGAGAACGCAATGTTAGTACCATGATCGGCAACACGTTCTAAGTTTGATAATAAATCAGAGAAGACCATACCCGTCTCAGCGATACATTTATTCTCTGTTAATCGAATAACATGATTCTGCTGGAATCTACGTTCCATATTATCCACATTATTCTCCATAACTAGTATTTCATCCAAATGCTCTCTTGTATTCTTTTCAAACATTTCAAGAGAATATTTTAATAGCTTATCAATTGTCTGTGTCATTTCACGGATTTCGCCAATAGCTTCATCACTAAAGCTTAAGTTATCCTCTATTGACTGTTTTGCGAAATCAGCGACATTCTCTGCATGGTCACCGATACGTTCGATATCATTTACTACATGGAATAAACTACCGAGTATCTTTCGGTCATCGACTGGAAGAGAATACTGATTTGCTTTTACCAGATAATTTGTAATTTCTTTATTTAAATAGTTTATTGAATTTTCAGTTTCATATACGGAAGGAAGAATTTCTTCATTCTTTTCAAGTAAACCACGCAAAGCATTTTTCAAGTTACCGAATGCCATATCTCCCATACGAACAATTTCTTTAATTGCATTAGGAACTGCAACACTTGTCTGGAAATTATGTTCGCTAATGAACTCAAGATGCGTTGTTGTATCTGTTTTGGCATCCTCACCTGGTACTAATCTTTCTGCCATTCGAACAATCAATTTTGTGAATGGGAAACAGATTGCAACCTGGAAGACTTTAAATAATAAGTGCGTATTTGCAACTTGTCGTCTTATTGCTTCATTTACTCCGTTAACCATAGTACCATTACCTGAGATTGCAACAATGAAATTTTCAACTTGTGTGCCAAATAACTCAAGTAGTAAATAAATTACAAGGGAACCAAAGATGTTTACTAAGAAATGAATCCAAGCTGCTCTCTTTGCCACCTTTTTACTGCCCATACTGGCAATCATAGCTGATACACAAGAGCCCATATTACATCCAAGGATTATGTAGAAGCACATATGCAATGGAATTAAGCCTTGAGAAGCCATAATTAAAACGATACCTACAGTTGCGGAAGAACTTTGGATTACTGCTGTTATACCGAAGCCGACTAAAACAGCTAAATAAGCCTTATCCATCGAACCGATTATATCCATAATCTGAGGCGATGATTTCAACGTCTCCATGCTACCGGACATAATACTCATTCCGAAGAAAAGCATACCAAAGCCAAGGATTACTTCACCAATACGTTTTACCATTGGCTTCTTTGTAAACATTACCATACAGACACCAATCATTAAGAACACTGGTGCAACAGCCGATAAATTAAATGCGATTAACTGTGCTGTTATTGTTGTACCAATATTGGCACCCAAAATAACACCTGCTGCCTGCATTAGATTCAGCAGTCCAGCATTAACAAAACTGACGACTAACACGGTTGTGGCACTTGAAGACTGTACGACTGCTGTAAATAAAATACCAACAATCATTCCTACAAAACGATTTTTCGTACACATCTCAAGAATACTTCTTAATCTTGCACCTGCCGCCTTTTCAAGACCCTCACTCATCAACTTCATTCCATAAAGGAATAAACCGAGTCCCGCAACGAGTTGCAGTAAACTGTCTAAATTCATAATACTTTCTTCTCCTTTGAAGATAATGTGAAACCATATTCCCACATACTTACTTTATAATACCAACTTATAAGTTACAAGAGCATTTTTAATATTCGGCGTTTTGACGTTTTTTTTACGTTTTATTTACGAATTTTATACATTCATACCAATCAGTATTATTTTTCATTTGGAATATTATCTCATTTATTCCCATACTCTCACTAATTGTATACATAAAGTACGTTTCTCACCATTTCTTCGCCTTTAACTTTGGAGTAGCATATTCCTTCTTATTCTGTTTTAGACATTCATACAATAATTGAATTCCTTCCTCAATCTGAGATTCCGATAAATCTGCAAAACCGATCAGTACCGTAGGAAACTGGTTCTTTCGTTCATCTAAGTAGTGACGTTGTAATCCATAAAGTTGGACATCCACTGTCTTTGCAAGAGCGAGTAATTCTTCTTCTGTCATATTTACTAAAAACTCAACCACGAGATGCAATCCTGCGTATTCGCCAGTAACACGGATTTGATCACGGAATATTTTTAGTGCTCGTAATAACGTATCATGTTTTGATTTATAACGCGTCCTCATCTTATTGACATGTCGTTCAAAGAATCCTCCATTGATAAATTCACACATGATTGCCTGATCAATTCGAGATACCGTAGAAGCATAATAAGAAAACTTCTCACGATAACGATTCACCAATGTTTTTGGCAATACCATATATCCCATACGAATTGCTGGAGCTATGGCTCTAGAAAAGGTTCCGATATAGATGACGCAATCCTTTTGATCGATTCCCTGCAACGAAGGAATTGGCTTTCCTTTATATCGAAATTCTGAATCATGATCATCTTCAATAATATAACGATTCTCTTTTTCACTCGCCCAGGAAAGCAGCTCTAATCGCTTGTTGATTGGCATAACAACTCCAAGAGGATACTGATGGGATGGAGTTACATAACACAGTTCACATTGAGAATTGGCCAACTGCACTAAATCAATTCCATCTTTTTTTACATCAATTGCTTCCACATCCACTCCGAGACCATTGAAAATCTGATATGCTCGTTTGTATGATGGATTTTCCATACCAATTGCATGAATTGGTCGAAGTATCTGAACTAAAAGCTGTAATAAGTAGTCAGTTCCAGCCCCTATGATAATCTGTTCAGGAGCTACATTAACCCCTCGGGAAGAGTGCAGATAACGACCAATTGCCTCTCGTAATGACAGATCTCCCTGACTATCTCCTAGCAAAAACAATTGCTGATTCATATCATTCATACACTGATTACTTATTCTTCTCCAAGTAGCAAATGGAAATCCATTCATATCTACCGTAAATGGATTAAAATCATATTTCATCCTACTCTGTTTCGATATCGTTCTCGATTTTGGTTCCAGCAAGCGTTCTGGTACAGTTACTAAATCCCCAATCTTTGCTACATAATAACCGCTCTTTGGACGAGACTCTATATAGCCTTCGGAGATTAACTGACTATAGGCAAGCTCCACCGTACTCCTGCTAATCTGTAGATTACTGCTTAAGCCCCTTGTTGAAGGGAGTTTTGTGGCTACGGAAAGCTTGCCTATCTTAATTTCATTCTTTAAGTATTGATAAATCTGTTCGTATAATGGAACACTCGACTGAGTATCTAACGGAACGATTAACATATCAACAGCTCCTTAAAGTTTATGTTTAAAGTATTCTTTTGCAAATACAATGTCTTTTTGCATTCGCTCTTTTAATTCTTCAACGGAAGTGAATTTGCATTCACCACGTTCAAACGCATATAATTCAACCTCAATATGTTTACCATACAAATTACCATGATAATCAAAGATATGAGTTTCTACCCCAATCTGACCACTGCTCTCTACCGTAGGTTTACAACCAATATTCGTAACGCCTTGATACGACTTTCCATCAAAACGTACCATGGAAGCATATACACCGTTCGGTGGCAATAATTTATGGGTTGCCGGTAATAAATTCACCGTAGGAATATCGATCGTACGTCCAAGCTGTCTACCAGTTACAACATCACCCATGATCGTATATGGATGTCCTAACATTTCATTAACGTATTCGATCTTTCCTTTTCGTAATTCCTCACGAATTCTTGTACTACTAATAACCTGTCCATCAAACATTATCTTTTCACAGACAATGACTTCATAACCATATTCTAAAGCATATTCTTGTAACATTGTAACATCACCGCGACGTTTTGAACCAAAACGGTAATCGTTACCAACTACAATGATCTTCGCATCTAATTGCTTAACTAGTACTTGTTTTATAAATTCTTCAGGCTCCATGCTTGCAGATTCTTTCGTAAATGGATACGAAATCAAGACCTGAGGTCCATCTGCAGTCAACAAGCTCTTCTTTTCCTCTTCTGTATAAATCAAATCGATTTCTCGTTCAGAAAATAAATTTCCTGGATGATAATCAAATGTAAACATAACTGAGGTAAACCCAAGTTTCTCGTATTTAGCTAGGTACGAAAGAAGTAATTGATGTCCTCGATGTAGCCCATCAAACTTTCCCAATGTCACACAAGAGTTATGATATTGAAATTCTGTTTTACCACAAATGTAATCCATTACTTAATCCCAACTTTCTATTGCAGAAACATTTTCACCGGTTTAAAACACTGTTCTGCTACTTTGTACTCAAAAATCCCGGTAAAGGTGTTTTTACTATCATAAACAAGAATCTCAAAATTAGTGTCGTAAGATACAGTTGCACTGAACTGAAGTTGATGTTTTCTAAGCGGATTACCATTCATCAAAAATCTCTCCGCCGCCTTCGTGACCTGTGCTTTCACTAAATTCGGGAACATTTTATCTACTGGGATTAACACCTGATCGACTTTTTCCTGTTGAACCAATTCCTCAATTTGATCCAGTCGTAAGCTATTGGATAAATCAAAGACACTGACTCTTGTACGGAGTAGGCTTTTCATGCATCCCCCACATCCAAGTGTTTCACCAATATCCTTACATAACGTGCGAATATAAGTTCCTTTGGAACAGGACACTGACATTCTGACTGCACGTACATAGTTCGGATTTGTTTCATCCATTATATATTCTAAGACTTCAACGGAATGAATGATTACTGATCTTGATTTACGCTCGATTACTTCACCTTTTCGAGCAAGATCATAAAGACGTTGTCCATTTACTTTGATTGCTGAATACATTGGTGGAATCTGATTGTATTGACCAATAAATTTATGAATCGCTGCTTCTACTTCTTCTTTGGTTGAACGAACTTCACTTGTCGTTAGAACTGTCCCTGTCATATCTTCCGTATCTGTCGTAACACCAAGATAAAGAACTGTTTCATAAACCTTATCCTTATCTGTAAGCAACTCACAAAGATTTGTCGCATTGCCAACACATACTGGCAATACTCCTTCTGCGTCTGGATCTAATGTTCCTGTGTGCCCGATTTTTCTTGTCTTTAAGATTCCTCTCAGCTTTGCACAAACATCAAATGAAGTAAACCCTTTTTCTTTATATACATTAATAATGCCATTCATTTTAGTTGTTCACCTTTTCATAACTTTTCTTTAGCTGATGTTCAATTCCAACCGTAAGGTTATTGATCACATCATAATAGGTTCCCTTCATGCTACATCCAGCAGCCTTGATATGACCGCCACCACCAAAGAATACCGCGATTTTACTGACATCTACGATACCATTGGAACGCATGCTAACCTTGTATTCCTGTACTCCGTCTTCACGTAAAAAGATTGCTACTTCAACACCCTTGGTCACACGAAGCTGGTCGATGATACCATCCAGATCCGAAGGTACAATTTGATAAAATTCCTGTTCCTTTTTACTGATACTTCCGATGATGATCTTACCATCAAGTACAAGAATGCTTTCCATCAAACATCGTCCTAAGATCTGATTTTGAGTAAATGTCTTTTGATAAAAGGTTTCATCAATGATTTTAGATGGCTGTGCTCCTAAACTGATCAATTTACCAGCAATACACATCGTCTTCTCTGATGTATTGGAATGTTTAAATACACCGGTATCATGAACAATTCCTAGATACAAAGCAACTGCCGCCCAGGTTGTAATACACTCCACATCAAATAAACCATATAATACCTCACAAGTAGAACTTGCTTCCGGTAATATGATCGTTTTATCTGCAAAACCAGTATTACTGATATGATGATCGATATTGATCACCATCTTAGCATCTTTTGCATACTTCTGTGCTTCCCCTAGTCGATCCAGGCTTCCACAGTCAAGTGCAAAAAAGACATCATAGCTTTCAGCCTCTGGGTAATCGTATTGTACCTTGTCTACACCTTCAAGGAATTTGAATGCTTCTGGAACTGCTTCCAAGTACATGTCGATTGTTTTGCTACCATCCTGATTATAATTTGCCATAAGATATTCATACAGAGCAACGTTAGAACCTACGCAATCTCCATCCGGTCTGATATGTCCTGTAATTCCTATTCTTTTGGCATCTCTTAAAATTCTCTCTAAATCCTTCATTCGAACACCCTCTTTATAAGTCCTACTTACGAAAGACTTAAATTCCTGCCTAAAAGCATACGTTCCCCGTGGATTCGGGGAACGCATGCTTACTATTATTTAAGTTATTCTTCTACTTCGTTCTCTTCTGTTTCCACAGTAACATCATTATGGTTGACTTCATCAATCAAACGGCTCATCTTAACACCATATTCAATACTTTGATCAACGACAAAGATCAACTCTGGCGTATTACGAAGATTGATCGTTCTAGCAAGCTGACCTCTTAAAAATGGAGCAGCAGATTTTAAACCTTTGAGTGTATTCTTTTGTGACTCTTCATCACCAAGAACACTGATATAAACCTTTGCAGTTTTTAAATCAGGTGCAACTTCAACATTGACAATACTAGTCATAGGATTGATTCTAGGGTCTTTTAACTCCCTAGAGATCAACATACTTAACTCTTTTTGAACTTCTTGATTAATTCTGGTGTTCTTAATACTGTTTTTTCTCATTCCGACACCTAAACCTTCCTTAATCCATTTATATTTCTGTCATGAACTAACGAGGAACCTCAACCATCATATAGAACTCAATCTGATCGAATTCCTGTAAGTCATTGAATTTCTCGAATACGATACCACACTCAAATCCCTTAGCAACTTCCTTCACGTCATCCTTCACACGCTTTAAGGAAGCTAATGGGCCATCGAAAATCTGATTTCCATCACGAGTGATACGTGCGGAGCATCCACGAACAGCTTTACCATCAAGGACATAAGAACCAGCGATTGTACCGACACCAGATGCCTTGAATGTAGCACGAACTTCTGCATGACCGATTACCTGTTCTTCGAACTTAGGATCAAGCATACCCTTCATAGCTGCTTCCACATCTTCAATTGCGTTATAGATAACGCGGTATAATCTCATATCAACTTTTTCACGTTCTGCAGTTTCTCTAGCCATATTATCTGGACGAACGTTGAAACCGATGATGATTGCATTCGAAGTACTTGCTAAAGTGACATCGGATTCGTTAATGGCACCAACACCACCATGGATGACACGTACAGCAACTTCTTCATTACTAAGTTTTACTAAGCTCTGTTTTACAGCTTCTACAGACCCCTGAACATCAGCTTTGATGATGATATTTAATTCTTTGATCTCGCCTTCTTTGATCTGAGAGAATAAACTATCAAGGGATAACTTAGCCTTTGTATCAGCCAATAAACGTTCTCTTCCCTGGAAGATAAATGCTTCAGAAATTGTACGAGCTTCTTTTTCATTCTCAGTTGCGATAAATGTCTCACCAGCATTAGGAACTGCATTAAGACCTAAAATCTCAACTGGAGTAGATGGTAATGCTTCTTTTACTCTTCTACCCTTATCATCCATCATCGCACGAACCTTACCATAAGCAGCACCGATGGCAATGTTATCACCTACTCGAAGAGTACCTTTTTGAACAAGGATAGTAGCCACTGTACCACGCCCCTTATCAAGTTCAGCTTCGATTACGATACCTCTAGCCTTACGATTAGGATTTGCTTTTAATTCAAGAATATCTGCAGTTAAAACGATCATTTCAAGTAACTGTGGAATACCTTCCTTCGTATGAGCGGAAACAGGAACGAAGATTGTATCACCACCCCAGTCTTCTGCAACAAGTTCATACTCAGTTAACTCTTGTTTTACACGTTCAAGGTTTGCACCTGGTTTATCCATCTTGTTAACAGCTACGATAATCTGTACACCTGCTGCTTTTGCGTGTGAGATAGCTTCTACTGTCTGAGGCATTACACCATCATCTGCAGCAACAACTAAGATTGCGATATCTGTAGACTGTGCACCACGCATTCTCATGGAAGTAAATGCTTCATGTCCTGGAGTATCAAGGAATGTGATTACTTCTCCATTGATTTCAACCTGATAAGCACCGATATGCTGTGTGATACCACCAGCCTCTTTCGCAGTCACATGTGTTGCACGAATTGCATCAAGTAAGGATGTTTTACCATGGTCAACGTGTCCCATGACACAAACAACAGGTGGACGTTTAACCATTAAGGATTCATCTTCTTCATCCTCTTTTAATAATTCTTCAACCTGATCAACTACGACTTCCTTCTCTACGATACAGTTGTATTCAAGTCCAATTTCTTCTGCTTCTTCAAATGTGATTTCTGAATTGATGGAAACCATCTTACCTGCTAAGAATAACTTCTTAACTACAACAGAAGGAACGACCTTCATCTTATCAGCTAATTCCTTGATTGTAACAACTTCAGGAATTGTGATTGTCTTAATTTCATCTTCTTTTGGAGTCTCTACTACAACTGGCTGTGGCTTGATGAAAGCGCCCTTACGATTTGGATCTTTCTTAGGCTTTGTTAACTTGGATTCATCTCCATCACGATCGGAACGGCGACCACGATTCTTATCACGATTTCTATCATTAAATGCAGCTGCTCTTTGTTCCTTCGTCAACTCATTTGCTAAATCGCTCTTGATGCTAGACTTTTCAGCATTTCTTGCATCATTTCTTTTACTTCCAAAGCTACGATTGTTGTTATAACCTGCATCCTTATCCTTATCAAATCCACCGCCGTTAAAACCACCTGATCTCTGACCGCCACCATTGAAGCCGCCAGTTCTTTGACCAAAGCCACCTTGTCCTTGTGGTCTTTGACCATAACCGCCCTGACCCTGTGGTCTCTGGCCATAGCTTCCCTGTCCTTGTGGACGATCTCCATATGGTCTTCTTTCGCCATTATTCTGGCCCTGAGGACGATCTCCATATGGTCTTCTCTCGCCATTGTTATTGAATGGTCTTCTTTCACCATTGTTGTACTGGCCCTGTGGACGGTCACCGTATGGTCTTCTCTCACCATTGTTCTGACCCTGTGGACGATCTCCGTATGGTCTTCTTTCGCCATTGTTATACTGGCCTTGTGGACGATCTCCATATGGTCTTCTCTCGCCATTGTTGTTAAAAGGTCTTCTCTCGCCATTGTTCTGACCTTGTGGACGATCTCCATATGGTCTTCTTTCGCCATTATTCTGACCCTGTGGACGATCTCCATATGGTCTTCTTTCACTATTGTTGTACTGGCCTTGTGGACGGTCGCCATATGGTCTTCTCTCGCCATTATTATTGAATGGTTTTCTCTCACTATTATTTTGGCCCTGTGGGCGATCTCCTAATGGTTTTCTCTCGCCCATAGTATTGTTATTTGTTCTTCTGTCACCAGTATTGTTGGATGTTTTTTTGTCACCATTGTTTTGACCAGCTACATTCGCCTTATTCTCTACGTTAACCGCTTGGTCTTGCATTGGCTTCATTGTATCGTTTGAATTATCCGCAGTTTTACCTACAGATGATAGTCCTTGTTCACTCATGTGTTTTCTTTCTCCCTGCGCTGTCGTTGCTCGCTCTTTGTTACCTTCAGAGGCTTTCTTCGGAGCTTCTGTTTTTGCTGGCTGACCAGCTGCTGTTTGTTGCGATCCCTTAAATCTGTTACGTACTAATGTTATTTCGTCTTCATCTATGCTGTTTCGATAACTTTTTACATCAGAACCGTTGTGTTGTAAAAAGTCCACAATATCATTGCTGCCAACATTTAATTCTTTGGCTAACTCATGTATCTTCATCTTTGACATATAATAACTACCTCCACTTAAGGTCGTTCTCAATAATTACGGTTCATCATTTCGAACACTCCTGATTCAAATATTTTTCGATGCTCTTTGCCATTCCCTCATTGTTTATGCTTAACGAAGCTCGAAACTCTTTTCCGATTGCGTGCCCAAGTTCCGTTTTTTCACAGATAAAGTAGATCGGTACTTGATAGAAAGTACACATATTACGGAACATCTTCTTCGTATTCTCTGAAGCATCCTCCGCAACGATTACCACGTACGACTTTCCTTCTTTCACCGATTTTTCCGTGGAAAATTCACCACTTGCCACATAACCTGCCTTCGCTGCTAATCCAAGCAATGACATCATACGTTTCTTTGCCACAGCTTCATTTAGCATTTGTTCTTCCTTACTTGACAATATCACTCAACTCACTTTCCAATTGTTCATATACTTCTTTTGGAATTGCAGTCTTCAATGATCGTTCCAGTCCCTTGCTTTTGATTGCCTGACGAAGACATTCCAGTGAGTTGCATATGTATGCACCTCTACCGTTTTTCTTGCCAGTAATATCAAGTATGATTTCATCTTCCGGAGTCTTTAATACGCGGATCATTTCTTTCTTACTTTTCATTTCTCCACAACCAGTACACTTACGCAATGGAATCTTTCTTGTATTCATAGTATTCACTGCCTTTCGAATTACTGCTGATCATTATAATAGCTATCGTATACCTGGGATTCACTCTTAATATCAATTTTATAACCAGTTAATCTTGCAGCAAGTCTAGCATTCTGTCCCTGACGGCCGATTGCTAAGGATAACTGATAATCAGGTACTACAACTCTAGCACTTAATTCTTCTTTATCCACATCAACAGAAATAACTTTTGCTGGGCTTAAAGCGTTCTCAATTAAAGTAGCTGGATCATCAGACCAGTTTACGATATCGATCTTTTCACCGCCAAGTTCGTTAACAATAGCGTTTACCCTTGCACCATTTAAACCTACGCATGCTCCGACTGGATCTACGTTAGGGTCATTGCTGGAAACTGCCATCTTCGTACGATCGCCTGCTTCTCTTGAGATACTTTTAATTTCAACAATACCTTCTTTTACTTCAGTTACTTCTGCTTCAAATAATCTCTTCACTAATTCTGGATGAGTTCTTGAAACTGTGATCTTTGGTCCTTTTGTTGTATCTTTCACTTCTAATACATAAAGTTTTACACGGTCTGTTGGGCGGAAACGTTCTCCACGAATCTGCTCATTTTCCATAAGCACTGCATCTACTTTACCAAGATTAATGCTTACGTTGTTTCCAACATAACGTTGAACGATACCTGTAACGACATCTCTTTCTTTACCATAGTACTGGCTGTATAATACCTTACGTTCTTCCTCACGTATTTTCTGAACAACAACCTGTTTTGCTTTCTGAGTAGCAATACGGCCGAAGTTCTTAGGTGTGATCTCAACTTGTGCAATATCACCTAATTCATATTTTGCCTTAGGATATTTCATCTTTGCTTCGGATAAGCTAATCTGCATAATTGGATCTTCTACTGTTTCTACAACTTCTCTTTCAGCAAATACACTTACAGCACCAGTCTCTCTATCAATATAAACTTTGATATTATCTGCTTTTCCAAAATGATTTTTACAAGCAGCTACTAAGGAATTTTCTAACGCTTCTAACAAAATTTCTTTGCTAATATCCTTTTCCTTTTCAATCTGGTTTAATGCCTCGATTAACTCTTTGTTCCCTTCCATTACTAACAATCCTCCTTAGATTAAAAATCAAGTGCAAGTCTGACCATTGCGATATCAGTACGAGCAAATTCCATTTTACTTCCATCTTCTAATTCAATAACTAATTTATCTTTATCGAAATCCCTTAAGATTCCGTCAAAGTCTTTTTGTTTGTTAATTGCTTTAAATGTTTTAATCTCAACTTCTTCTCCGATGCTCTTAGCAAGATGCTTATCTTTTTTCAACTGTCTGCCAAGTCCCGGTGAACTCACTTCAAAGATATAGGCATCCGGAATATAATCCTTCTCATCCAATATCTCATTCATGGCTCTGCTGACTAATTCGCAATCTTCTACTGATATACCGCCTTCTTTGTCAATATATACTCGTAAATACCAAGTTCCAACCTCTTTCACATATTCTACGTCATAAAGTTCGAAATTATTAGCTTCTAGAATTGGCATAATTAACTGTTCGGTTTTTGCTTCGTATTCTTCTCTTTTTGTCATATAAGAGCACCTCCTAACATTCTATTGCCCTAGCGTCAAGTACATTCTCGATTACAATCGCAACTTTTCACTTGTTGGCAAAAAGTAAGAGTGGACTTTCGCCCACTCTCACCATAGTCTTATCATTACATCTAATTCATTATATCATTCATTCCAAATGAATGCAAGGCTTAGTTTCATTAACTTTTTTCCATGTTTCAACATTTACTCTGCAAAAAACTGATCGATACCATTTGCAATTCCATTGACCATTTTCTTTTGATAGTCGTTACTCGCCATCCGTTGATCTTCTGTCGGGTTTGACATGAAGCCCATCTCCACGATTGTTACGGGTACCCGACACCAGTTGATACCACTCATAGTATCCGTCTCCCACACACCCTTACTTTTTGCTTCAGTCTGCTTTAAAAAACCATTCAACACGCAATCAGATAAATATCTGCTTTTCTTATAATACTCTGCATTATAAGGGTTATTTTTCGTCTGACAGATTGTCATTGCTCCCTGAACGGATGTATTATCCGAACCATTCGCATGAATACGGATAAATGCGTCTGCCTTGGCATCATTTGCAACTGCAGCACGTTCCGAATTGCTGATATTTACATCATGTGTCTCACGTACCATAATTACATTATAACCACGTTTTTTAAGTTCATCCCGTAACATGATCGAAACGGTCAGATTTAATTCATATTCATTAAGCTTACTTGTTTTTCCATAAGTTCCAGAAGAAACTTTTGCCTTTTTCTCACTAGCTCCTGGACCGACTGGCTCTTTTTCGCTATTCCCTTTTGCCTGATGTCCCGCATCAATAACTATCGTATATGAACTTTTTGATTCCTCTTTCTTACTTTCGGAATCATCTGGCTTTTCTTCCTCCACCACTGGTTTGGTTGGTTCTGGTAATGGAGTCACTGACGGAACAGCTGTTGGTATAGGTGTTGCAGTTGGTATAGACGTTGATGTCGGCATCGGCGTCGCGGTTGGCTTTGGTGTTGCGGTCGGTTCTGATGTTGTCGTTGGTGTTGGTGTTACCGTTGATTCTGGCGTTACTGTTGATGTTGTCCTAACCGTTCCATTACCATCTACGATTACGTCCTTCTTAGTGGTACATCCAGCTAAAATCATACTGCTCATTAAACCAATCATTCCTAAATATGTTCGTATTCTTCTCTTAAATCTCATCCTAACTCCTATATATCGCTTCTTTATTTTTCTGTTCCTTTATTCTGGTGATTCCATTACGTTAATCGAATTGAGATTTCTCCTGTACAAAGTACTTCTTCTTCACCATCCTTATATCGAACACGCAATCCTCCATTATCCTCAATTGCGATTGCAGTTGCACTTTGATTGCTTTCACTACCGATCACGTTGACTTCCTTCCCTAATACCATAGAATTTTCTCGATAATCCATTAAGAAATCACGATTGTTCAAATCATCACATATCACCATGACCTGATTCACAATTTCAGCAATCAATTCATTTCTTGTAGCATTGGCATCTTCTTGTTCGTATAGCGCTCCTACAATATCAGATAACTCTAACGGAATGTTTTCTCGTTCTACCTTGAAATTGATTCCGATTCCAAGTACAATGCTATCAATCATACCACTTTCACAATCAGTAACCGCTTCCGTTAAGATTCCACATACTTTATGTTTCTGATAATATAGATCATTAACCCATTTGATTGCCGTTTTCTTTCCTGTTACTTTTAAAATAGCACGATGCACTGCGACCGATGCTGCTGTTGTGATCAGGACAACATTTTCTGCATTCACCGTAGCTTTTAGTAGCAGACTCATATAAATGCCATTCCCTTTCATTGAAAGAAAACTTCTGCCACGTCGTCCTCTTCCCGCGGTCTGCTGCTCAGCTACAAATAAGGTACCATGGCTTCCCCCAGCAATCGCACACATTTTAGCATTCTTATTCGTCGATTCTGTTACCTTATCTACCGTAATTGCGATCTTCTGATTTCTATCATCTAGATAAGTCCGAATGCCTTCTGTCGATATAATATCATTATTTATTGCAAGGCAATAGCCACGGTTTTGAACAGCTTCTATCTCATATCCTTCTTTCTCTAACTCCTTGATTGCTTTCCACACTGCTGCACGAGAAACAGCCAGTTTCACCGCCAAGTCTTCACCAGAGAAAAACGAGCCCCGATTTTCTTCCAGTGTTTTAAGTACATTCGTCTTAACCGACATCGTTATCCCCCTCTATCTTTCTCATTTAAGTTAATCTACTCGAACATATACCCTTGTAATTAACCTTATCTACTTAACCATAAAAACAAAGTAAAAAAAGCCTTTAACCTAATTATACAATGAAAAGCGCACTTTGCATTCTCTTTCCTTGCATGAATTAGATAAAGGCTTTTGTAGTTACAGGAATTTATTACTTAGCTGCACGAGCATTTTTATGCATACGTATTTTTATTCCAAGAAAAACACCGAATCCAGCCACTGCTACTAATCCAATAAAATTCAAAGCAGCACTACCAACTTCTGCCCAAAATCTACCCATGTTCCTACCTCCAAATGCTTTTCTATCATTATTACATTTAATATATCATATTGAATATTATACTATACTAGAAAATTAATGCAAGTATTTTGTCAGAACAATACGTTGTACCCGCCAAAACGCTTGCATTAAATTCTGCTTTTTTATCTACGATGTGCCAATTCCGTCATAATATCATCCCAGTCCAGTCCGCGATCTGCCATTAAAACCATCATGTGATATAAGAAATCAGCGATTTCATATTTTAATTCTTCTGCATTCGGATTCTTTGCAGCAATCACGATTTCTGTTGCTTCTTCTCCGCACTTCTTTAAGATCTTATCAATTCCTTTATCAAA
>JAQXNU010000196.1 GCA_029098165.1 Clostridiales bacterium | reverse complement strand
AGAAAAATCATACGTAAGTAAAAGGACAGGTAAAACTGTCATTCGATATTGTGCTGTTGTTTACGATGCACAGAACAAAAAATATATCTGGAGTAAACGATGTGAAACTCAAAAGGAAGCTCGTCAATGCGAACGAATTCTAATTGAAGAATTAGAGCATGGTACCAGAAAAGATAAGAAAATACTTTTTGAGGAATTAACCAATCAATGGCTTGCAGTAGCTCCATCACTATACGCAAACACCACTTATCGAGGTTATGAATGGTATGCTAAAACGTATATTCTGCCTGTCTTTGGTGATGTAAAAGCAAATGCAATTACTCCGATGCATATTCAGAATTTTGTTACTGCTATGAGTAAGCAATACTCTGCTGAAACCGTAAACAAATCTCTAAATATCTTATCAAACATTTTTCAGTTTGGCAATAATCTTGAAGTTGTCAATTCGAATCCATGTGAGAAGATAAAAAGAGTTCGAGTTTCTAATCGTAAGCATACGACATGGGATGAAAATCAGATTATTTATTTTCTAAGTATCCCGAATGTAAAATGCTCTATGTATTATGATATGTTCATTTTGTCGTTTTCTTTAGGTATTCGACCATCTGAGCTTTGCGGTATTTCAGAATCTGACTTCGTGAATAATGGCATTTTATCATTAAACCGTGGTTATGATCGTTATGGAGTTCTTACTGACTTAAAGACGGAATCCCGTCATCGTCCGTTGGAATTATCAGACTTATTGGTGAAACTTCTAAATCGTCGAATCGTACGCAAAAAAGAACTTCGTTTGAGATTATCCTTTGAGGAACGTAAAGAAGATAATGATTTCTTATTTACGAATACCAAAGGGCAACCAATCAATCCAAACAACTATTCAAAGGCATTTAAGAAACTGCTCCGTACACATAATCGCCAATTAGAAGAATATCAGCGAGAACATGGTACATTACCTTTGAATGCACAAATACTTCCTGATATCCGCTTATACGATGCACGTCACAGTTTTGCTACGAATAACATTCTATCAAACAGTGCATCCATTAAAGTAATATCAGAAATCCTTGGACATAGTACTGTTAAAACAACATTACACAATTATTCACATGTAACGCAGTCAATGAACAAGAAAACAATTTATGATTATTCAAAAAAATTACTCGGAAAGGTATCTCTTTAATTAGAGGTACTCACCGAGTATATATAGCAGAAAACACTATCATGAAGTATCACAGAAAAATATCTAAATATTAGACAAATCCATTAGACAAAAAACGGATTCAAGGACTGCAATCCTTCAAACCCGCTTAAATGCTATATTCCTAAAAGCACGAGACGGGATTCGAACCCGCGACCCTCGCCTTGGCAAGGCGATACTCCACCGCTGAGCCACTCGTGCATTTTATTCATTGTGTTGAGTTGTTGAACTCTCAATCACATTCATATTATATCCATAATAATACTTATTGTCAACACATTTTTTATTATTTGTTTGCACTATTCTTTGCAATCTTCTCACTATCCATCACTATCTTGGTTTCAACATCCCACCACCTACCAAAGAAACATCAAACCCCCATACATCTCAAAAATCCTTAACTCAATTTTCAATCTCTTTGGGCATGTATTCATATAAAAATAGCACTCCATCAAGTAGTAACGCATGATTCAAGAAATCACTCCTCAACACTTAACAAAGAGCCACAAAAAATCCCCCGTAAGTTCAACACCATTTAATTCGTTCTTGATCTCACGGGTTATTCTTTCTATTCCCTCTAACCGACAGAAATAGTATACATATAATCATTATTTTCAAAATATTTATTGCTTATATTTTCTGATTTTTCAATTTGTACATCAATCCAGAGTTCATCTGCAACTAACATCATATTTGCTGACATCACACCAATATCAATTAGTTTATGCTTATTATTGAATTCCTTATTAATAATACTCTTCTTGCAAAATACATGTATTCGATTATCTGAAGCTACCAATCTCCATGGTTGTGTATTCATATGAGATGGTGCCATTCTTGCAGCCTTCAACATTAACTTCAAGTCATTGCTTACCTCAGTCTTATATAACACAACCTCACGTTCTGGTAATCTATGAAGTTTCCTACTATCCTGATAAATAATATCCTTAGTGTGCCCAAATGCAATTGCAATCACTGGTTGCGTTGTTTCGATTTGACCATCTCCATTAGGATCTACTGGCAAATCCATTACAAATGGGTCGGAAGGTTTTGAATTAATATGTGTTAGGTAGCAAGTTCCAAGTCCTCTTGCAGTCATATATAAGATAATCTGTTGAATCATATATCCTGCATTAATATAAGTATCTACTCCTTTTTTGCAACCAACAACGAAATAGTAAGGCGCTTTTACTGAAAAATACTTAGAATATGCACGTTCATTCTCCAAGTTGTTTACTATTAAAGATGCAATTGGGGCATCTTCCATAAACAAAGGAAGTTCATTTGCAAAATTATTTATTCCAGCTAATACTGATGGTTCCACTTCCTCCATCGTAAACCTTTTCACTGATTTTCGTACGAAAATCGCGTCATACATGTTCATAATTTCATCCTTCCTAACACTTTCATTCCGTAATTTCAAACTGACTCTAAAATAGTTTAACACAACTTGATTTAATTTATTGCACAAGATATATCAAATTTATAAATTCTTTTT
>JAQXNU010000195.1 GCA_029098165.1 Clostridiales bacterium | reverse complement strand
GAAAATCTTCTAACTGCAGGTAATATGGAAGATGTTGCAGAAAAGTTGAAGATAGGAATTCTAGACTTTATACAACGATATCGAGGGAAAGAAGATGAAATCGTAACTGAACGTTACGAGCGTTTCCGTAAATTCTAAGATATAAAAAAGGGGCTGAAACAGCCCCTTTTTTATATCATGATTGGGTTATGACATCGGAATATGCAGTTTTTGTAGAGATACCGTCAAGCTTTCCAATTTTACCAGAAAGAGCACTAATAATGTCTTGAGGAGCATCGATTGCAACGCTGATGATATTGATTCCTTTTGTTTTATATGGGATTCCCATGCGTCCGATTATGTAGTTTCCATACTCATGTAAAATTTTATTCAAAAGTTCTGTAGAACCTTCATTTTTAACAATGATTCCAATCACTGCCACTCTAGTTTGCATGATTTTTTCTCCTTTATCTCGTACAAGTTATCTTATTCAAGTTTAGCACGTTAAACAGGATTATTCAACAAGTGTATTCGCTATTTCATGTTAGTATAAAGTGGGCTATAATTAGATTAATAGTAAAATACATATAGCAAAATAGATCGAGTCAGTAAAAGCAAAAAATATAATGACAGATAAAGGAGGTAATAAGTTGAAAGAACAAATAGATGCTGTACAAAGAATGCAGGATTATATTGAGAAACATTTATTAGAAGAGATTACTTTAGCTGATCTGGCAATTGCAGCAATGTTCTCACCATGGTATGCTTATCGTCTATTTAAGCAGTATACCGAACTTACACCGGCAGACTATATAAGACGTCTCCGCTTATCGAGATCAGCATTGATCCTTCGTGATACAAAGTGTAAAATTGCAGATCTTGCATTTCAGTTTGGATTTGGAAGTGTGGATGGCTATCAGAGAGCTTTTTTTCGTGAGTTTGGATGTAATCCTAGTGATTATGCAGCAAATCCAATTCCTATCTATTTGTTTACACCATATGGGGTACAAGACAAGGAGAATCGAAAGGAGTTTAAAGATATGGAAACTGTAAAATCGGTTTATATACAAATGATTACAAAACCAGAACGCAAGGTGTTGATCAAACGTGGAATCCAGGCAGAGGATTACTTCGACTATTGCAAAGAAGTTGGATGTGATGTTTGGGGATTACTAATGAGTATGCGTTCCATTAGTGGAGAACCTGTTTGTCTATGGCTTCCTAATCAGTACATTGTAAAAGGAACTTCGAAATATGTTCAGGGGGTGGAAGTGGCAGTCGATTATGATGGAGAGATACCAGAAGGATTTGATGTTATTCAGTTACCCGCAGCTAAGTATATGATGTTTCAGGGGGAACCATTTGAGGAGTGCGATTATTGTCAGGCAATAATGCAAGTCCAAGAGGCAATCAAAAAGTATGATCCTTCTGTAGTAGGTTATGAGTGGGATTCTAAAAATCCAAAGATTCAGTTGGAACCAAGAGGATATCGTGGATATATCGAGATGTGGCCGGTAACTGAGAGAAAAAATAAATAATATTGTTTATATCAAAAAAAGTAATCATATATTTAAATAAATAGAATTATGGGCGGGTTACATGGATAGTCAAAAGATTGAAAATCCTCTCAATTTAGCACTTGATGTGTCAGCAACGGAACGTGAGCGCTCTGTGGATTTGAATTTTGGGTTTGATGATGAGACGAACCTATGGGAATTGATCGTACGGTTTAATACTGGATTAGAAAGAGCAGCTTCGGAAATTGGATTTTCCTATGTTGAATTACTTGCTAATTATGCAATCATTCGAATTGAACAGAGTAAAATCGAACGGTTAGCTAGTTATACTGAAATCGAGTTTATAGAAAAACCAAGAAGACTTTCTTTTGAAGTGGCAGAGGCAAGAATCATATCATGCGTACCAGCAGTAGAAGCTGCTCCAAATTTTTTAACAGGAAAAGGAGTAATTGTTGCAATCATTGATTCGGGCATTGATTATGCACATCCAGATTTTCGGAATGAGGATGGAACAACGCGAATTTTGGAACTTTGGGACCAATCATTAATACCACCAGACGATACCTTAGGTCCACCACCTGGTTATATTGAAGGGACCTTATTTACCCAGGAACGAATTAATCAGGCATTAAGACAAACATCGATGCAACAACGTATGGCAATTGTTCCGAGTATTGATGGTACCGGACATGGAACCCATGTAGCTGGTATTGCAGCTGGTAATGGCAGAGCTTCCAATGGGCGAAACAGGGGAGTCGCAACACAAAGCGATCTTTTGGTTGTAAAGCTTGGAAGATCGGCCAATGACTCCTTCCCATCTACAACACAGTTAATGACAGGTGTTGATTATGTGATAAAAAAAGCATTAGAGTTAAGACGTCCAGTGGCGGTCAATTTAAGCTTTGGTAACAATTATGGCTCTCATGACGGTCGTACGATTGTTGAGGATTTTATCAATGATGCAGCTAATGTCTGGAAAAACAATATTATTGTTGGCACAGGAAATGAGGGAGCATCTAGAACACATACTAGTGGTGTCTTAGAAGAGCGAGTCAGTCAGGTCATAGAATTAGCAGTGGGCGATGGGGTCCCAGGATTAAACCTTCAGATTTGGAAAAATTATTTTGACAATTTTGAAATTAGTATCATTCATCCAAGCGGAAATCGTGTTGGCCCAATACAGCAGATTTTAGGAAGTCAGCAATTCAATATGAATCAAACTAGGGTATTGCTATATTACGGTGAGCCACAGCCGGTGAATCGAGCGCAGGAGATCTATATAGACTTTATTCCTCAGGGAGAATATTTAACACCTGGGATTTGGAAGTTTGAACTAACACCGAGAGATATTATTGTTGGAAACTATGATTTCTGGTTACCATCAGTCGCATCTTTAGGAACACAGACTGGTTTCTTACGACCAGTGCCGGAAACTACTTTGACAATTCCTTCGACAGCTCGAAATGTAATCTCTGTTGGAGCGTATGATTCTACGACAGATAGTTATGCTTCCTTCTCAGGACGTGGATATACAAGAGACGAACGGTTAATAAAACCAGATTTAGTAGCGCCAGGTGTGAATATATTAGCAGCCTCTCCAGGTGGAGGTTATTCCGTTAGGACTGGGACATCAATGGCAACACCATTTGTCACAGGTGCAGCAGCATTACTAATGCAATGGGGAATTGTAGAGAATAACGATCCTTATCTGTACGGAGAGAAGATGAAAGCATATTTGATCAAAGGAACTAGACGTCTGCCAGGATTTCAAATATATCCGAATCCTAGTGTTGGATGGGGAGCTTTGTGTGTCAGAGATAGTCTGCCAATATAGAAAATATTTGAAACGATTAGGGCTAGAACACAATCGTTTTTTTTCGAGTGCTGATCGGATCTACATTTGATCGAAAGGACATTATCTGTTATGCAGTAGGATGCAGTATCTTAGCAATATACGAATGGAGAATACATAAAAATTCAAGATAGAATTTATCAATACATAGGGATTTGGAGTAGAGTGAAAAAAGAAAAGAGTCGGTTGCGTGATCGAAACATGGATCATACGACCGACTCCTTTTTAACGTTCTTTCCAGATGGATGGAGAGAACAATAAGAGCATAGGGAATAACTCAAGTCGTCCAGCAAGCATATCGAACATCAAGACATACTTGGAAAATGGAGAAAATAGACTGAAGTTTTGTGTTGGTCCAACTTTAGAAAGTCCAGGACCAATGTTATTTAAAGTCGCAGCTACGGCTGTAAAATTAGTTTCTAAATCGAAGTTATCGATAGAAATTAGGATACAAGATACAGCATAGATAATAACATATGCGATTAAAAATACGGTCACACCATGAACGATTGGTGGTTCAACTACTTTTCCATCCATCTTAATACGTTTGACGCTTCTAGGATGGATAAAGCGTTGTAGTTCCTTCTTTAAATTCTTAAATAAGATGATGATACGGGATACTTTAATACCACCACCTGTACTGCCGGCACAGGCACCAATCATCATAATCAGAACAAGAATATTTTTTGAGAGTTCAGGCCACTGATTAAAATCAACGGTAGAGTAACCAGTGGTTGTAATGATAGATCCAACTTGAAAGGCAGCTTGTTGAAATGCCATGCCAATGTTAGGTACCATGTTTCTTATATTAAAGGTAATCAACAGAATAGAGGCAGCAATGATACCAAAATACCAACGAACTTCTTCTAACTTGAATATGTTTGCTTTCTTCTTTTTTAGGAGAAGATAATAGGCATTAAAGTTAACACCAAATAAAATCATAAATACGGTGATAATATTTTGGATATGTATATTGTATTCAGCAATACTATCATTTCGAATACCAAATCCACCAGTACCAGCAGTACCAAAAGCAATCGTAATCGAATCAAATAAAGGCATTTTTGCAATGAGAAGCAGAATGATCTCAATCACGGTCATAACAAAGTAGATACCATAAAGGATTGCCGATGTGTGGCGTAAACGAGGAACTAGCTTTCCAACTTCAGGACCAGGACTTTCTGATTTTAATAAATGTACATTTTGCCCACCTGCCAAAGGAAGTACAGCTAGGATAAATACAAATACACCCATACCACCAACCCAGTGGGTAAAACTACGCCAAAAGAGACTGCAATGGGAAAGAGCCTCAACATCGTTTAATATACTGGCTCCAGTTGTAGTAAAACCAGAAATAGTTTCAAACAGAGCGTCAGTAAAACTCGGAATCTCTTGAGTTATGACAAATGGTAATGCGCCAAAAACACTCATGACGAGCCAGCTTAAGGAGACCATGATAAAGCCTTCTTTTGCATAGAAAATCTGATTCTCTGGTTTTTTATGAGAGAAGAAATGTCCCATGCCAAAACAGAATACAAACATGATCAAGTAGGCAAATCCAGTTTGTTCTCGATAGATCACGGCAACCAAACAAGGTAATAACATAAATATAGCTTCAAATTTTAAAACGAATCCTAGAATATAGGATATCATGGAATGATTCATTGCCTGCCTCCAGTTAATCTTTAAGTATATCTTTGATATCGTGCAATCCTGTATGGGTTGTAACGATAATAACGGTATCACCTTCCTGAATCATATCTTTACCACGAGGAATGATGATGGATTTCTTTCGTGTGATACATGCAACAAGTATATGGTCTCGAATATTTAGCTTTTCGAGAGGAATACCAATGACAGGTGAATTTTTGCGAATGATAAATTCCAAAGCTTCTGCTTTATTATCAATAATATTATAGAGTGTTTCAATATTGCTACCAATGGAGTTTTGCATCGCACGAACATAGCTTGTAATGTTATCTGCTACGATCTGTTTTGGATGAACTAAACTTCCTAAGTCAAAGTCGCGGATGACATTATCAAAGGAAATCTTATTTACCTTTGTGATCACTTTTGCTTTTGAACTCTTTTTTGCAAATAAAGATAAGACAATATTCTCTTCATCCATATCAGTAAGTGATACAAAGGATTCGGAGTGAGCAAGTCCTTCTTCTAACAACAGTTCTTGGTTGGTTGCATCGCCATTAATGATTGTTGCTGAAGGCAATTGCTCCGTTAATAACTCGCAACGTGCAAGATTCTTTTCTATGATCTTAACTGAAATTCCAGAACGTATTAGCTGTTCTGCAAGATAAAATGCAATCTTACCACCGCCAACTATGATGGTATTATGTACCTGATGTGTTTCAATTTTGATCTTCTTAAAGAAACGTGAAGCATTCTGAGGGGAAGCAACAAAAGATACTAAGTCTTTTGCATATAGAGTAGTATTACCATTAGGTGTGATGACTTCATCTCCTCGTTCAATTGCACATATTAAAATATCACAACCGATATTTTTCGAAATATTACTGATGGTACACTGATTTAAGGGGGAATTATCTGGTATTCTAAACTTTAAAAGTTCAACGCGCCCTTTCGCAAAAGTATCGATTTTAATCGCAGAAGGAAATCTTAGAAGACGTGCGATTTCAGTCGCTGCTGAAAATTCAGGATTTATCGACATGGATAATCCTAATTCTTCTTTTATAAAACTAAGTTCAGCGTTGTAGATTGGATTACGAACTCTTGCAATCGTAGAACAATTACCGGCTTTCTTTGCAATCAGACAACATAGAAGGTTTACTTCATCTGAAGCGGTAACTGCAATCAGAAGATCTGTTTCTGCAATACCAGCTTCCTGTTGTACACTATAACTTGCCCCATTTCCAATCACTCCCATAACATCATACTGAGTGGAAGTGGTTTGTACAATAGAGTTATCTAAATCTATAACGGTTACATTATGTCCTTCTTGGCTTAACTTTTGAGTGATGCTATTACCAATCTTTCCGCATCCAACTATAATTATTTGCATTTTAACCTCCAAATAGTTTATCCACACATCATTATACATGATTCTAAAAAATAATTCATTATTTTTAGTATGCTTTACTTAATTTTTAGCAGATTTTTTATATGGAACGTCAAATATGTTTTATTTGATTAAGTAGAATGAAGAAGTAATACTTGCCATAATATACCTAATGACTTATGGCAGAAATTAAGGTAAACTAATTCTGTACTTTAGTACATTAACGTATAGACAGGATCGGAGGTATCTTATGACTAGTTATCAAGAAGTAAATATAGTGCATGATATGGCAGGAAACATAGTTTTAGATTACGAAAAGGATGTAACTTACATAATAAATGATGGGGAAGAACTTCATTTACAGATTATATACCCAATTACTCAAACTCAGAAACAAAGAACATATCCTTGTATTGTGTATATGATGTCAACAAATGAGAAAAAAGAAGAAATATATCATAACATTCCTAGATTAACTCAGTTTGCTCAGCGAGGTTTTGTGATTGCATTAATGGAAAAACCAAGCGAAAATGCTACATACGAAGAACAAATATATTTATTACGTAGTGCAGTTCATTATCTGAACGAGCATGCAGAAACATACAATATCTCTCCAGAAAATATGTTTATTTGGAGAGACGGTAGCCATAAAGATCACTTAAGCAATACAAATTTAAAAGACAGTAGCGCTCAACAGACAGAATACCGTACGGATATTAAAGCAATAGTCTGCTTCGGAGAAAAGGAACAGATGAAAATGATCTGCTCTCAGCTTAATTTTACAATTCCTCCAATTTTAATGCTTCCTTGTGAGGAAAACGAGACTTCCAACCTAGAATTTTGGACTGAAGACGTCTTTGATATCATCGAAGATTACTTAATCAATTACATTAATTAAATAAGGTTTAAGAAGATATTATATTATTTTAGTCATTCGGCATAAAAAACAGAACTAAAACTAGGAGGGGCTATAAAAAACAGCAAAAGAGATGTCTTTGCTGTTTTTTTACAGACCCTTCTTGTTCGTTAAAAACCAACATCGACCTTAATTAGGCATCCGATGATCTAGGATGTTTATGAAATCAATATGGCAATCTAGTCTTGCACTTATGGTTAATAAAATATATAATTATAATATTCATGTGGTGATTAACACAGGGAGGTTGTTATGCAGACAAAACGTTTGATCCGCTGGTATTCTGTTCTTGTAGTGATTATCATTGGTTTTGTTGTGTACATTACTTTAAAATATAATAATGTAGAGCAGGACCGTTACCGATGGGATGAAATAATAAAGTTTAATGATGGCTGGACTTTTACCAATGACTTGGGTCAATTGGAATCGATTCAGATACCGATTCAAGAGAAACTTGTCAAGGATAAGGTTTATACATTGACGAATAAACTACCAAATCAACTAAAAGAAGGAAGTACCTTATGTTTTAAAAGTAATCATTTACATATAAAGGCCTACGTTGACGATGTACAGGTGTATTCTTTGAATGTAGATGAGCGTAGTACTATTAGCAAATCACCAGGATGTTCTTTTGTATTTATACCATTATCGAGCGATATGCGTGGTAAAACAATACGCTTGGAATATAAAGGTGTGTATAAAGGTGCATCATTCCATATATCCGATTTTTTCCTTGGCGACAAGAGCACAATTATTACGGGAATTATTCGAAGAAATGCAATACCAATCTTAATTTGTTCTCTTATATTCTGTCTTGGATTGATATTTATTATTTCTTATCTGATTAAGAGAAAGACATATGATATGAATCGAAGTTTACTTTATCTGGGAATATTCGCACTTCCTATGGCAGTCTGGTCCATGACCGAGACGCAGATACTGCAGTTTTTCTTTAAGAATCCTTACGCACTGCAGTATGTCACATATCTGTCTCTGGCACTATGTCCAGTTCCTTTCCTACTATTTTATTCGGAAGAACATAATCTGACGAAATCCAAAATAGTTCACTTCATTGGTAATGGAAGTATATTTATTATAGTATTATGTTTGGTGCTTCAGGCATTTGGCATCGTTGATTTACCAAGAACCGTTATTTTTGTACATATCTCAATTGCATTAATATTAGGGTATGCATTATATCATTCCATACATGAAGCGATAGTCGGTGATAAGAGAAGAGTAAGATTATCATTAACTAAGTTCAGTATGATTTTCATGTTGATCTGCTGTATGGTCGATTTAGTACGTTATTACTTTATTATCAGTCTTGATTATTCGAAGTATCTTCGAATTGGTTTCTTATTGTACCTCGGATGTACTGGCTTAGGGACGATTTTTAGAAGTGTACAGATCGATAAAGAAAATAAAGAATTAGAACAGTTAGCATATTTAGATAGTGTAACTGGTCTGTTCAATTCAGTTGCATTTGAAAAAAAACTAGAACAGTTGGATACAGATACCGGCTTTATAGAGATTGAAGTTTTGGAACTTGATGAAATAGAGAATGAACTCGGTTTAAAAGCAAAGAATGAGATATTAATCAGTACTGCTAAGATGATGGAGCGAGCATTTCATAATGCAGGAAGTATTTTCCGATACAGTGAAGGTAAGTTTATCATTATGTTAAATGAAAATATTGAAGAAACATATTCTTCTGGAATGCAAAACTTAAAGAAGCGACTACATAATTCCAATAAGAGTCGCGGACAGAAGCTTTACTTAGCAGATACTTTTATTATGTATGATTCAAAAGAGAATCAGGACATTAAAAATGTGATCGAGGAGTTGGAATTTTCCTTAGAGAATGTTAAGAAAATAAAAGAGTTAGCCAAAGCCTAGATTTGGTAAAGGAGTATTCATGAAATTAAGACATAAAATCTTGCCATTGACGTTGTGTGTTGCAATGTCGATCAGTGGCTGCGGATTGAGTAGCGCAAATCAAAATTATAGCAAAGCACTTGCTGCTTATAATAAAAATGATTTCACAAAAGCACAGGATTATTTTATAAAAGCAATTGAAGCAAATGCTGATAAAGCAGAGTATCATATTGATTATGGATTTACACTGCTCGCTATGAAAGAATATGATAAAGCTAGAGAACAGTTTCGCATCGTTATTCTTGATAAGAATATTCCAATGGTAAGCGAGAATAATAAGAAAGCATACCGTGGAATTGGAATTTCGTATCTTTGTGATGAAAATTACGAGATGGCAATACAGAATTTTGATGCGGCTTTGGAAATTAAGGAGCTAGATTCTTTAAATACAGATATTATGTACTATAAAGCAAGTGCATTTGAAAAGTCCGGAGACAATGAAAGCGCGATAAAAATTTATACATCCATTCTCGAAAGCAATCCGAAGGATGATCAAATTTATAGTGCGCGTGCAAATCAATATCGTATCTCTAAAGATTATGAAAATTGTATCGCAGATTATGATAAGGCGATTACACTGAATCCGAATGAATTTGATTATTATGTTGGTAAGTTTGCTGCATTAAAAGAGAATAACAAGAATGCAGAAGCAACTGCGGTATTAGAGCAGGCAGCAGCCTTAAAAATCAGTAATGAAGATGATAAATATGAGCTTGCGAAAGTTCATTTTTATCAGGGAAATTATGAGCTTGCGATGAATGAGTTAACGCAATCTATTGAGGCAGGATATACAGAAGGATACTATTTCATCGGTGAGATCAATCTGATGAATCGGGATTATCAGACGGCATTAGATAATTTTAATCGATATCTTGAAGATAATAATGGTGCTTCTGCGATGCTTTATAATCAGATGCTCACATGTTATCTTCAACTAAAGGACTATGATCAAGCAAAAAAATATCTTGCTAAAGCAAAGAAATACTCGGATCCAGGAGTAAAAACGCAACTGTTAAAAAATGAAATCATATATCTTGAGCATATGGGACAGTTTGAGGAAGCACTAGATCTAATGGAAAAATATATGAAAGCTTGTCCGGAGGATACAGATGCCCAGAAGGATTTCTATTTTCTAAAAACAAGAACAGATGCGCTGGCATCACAGGGAGAGTCTGAAAATTCAGGTGAGCCAACTAATCCAGGGGAAGCATCGGACACAACCGTAAGTGGATCATCTAAAGATACACCAACAACCGGAACAACCATTGTTAAACCTTAATAGGGTAGGGACAAGATAAAGCTTAAGAATGGAGTAATACATGGCAGAACTATATGATATAAAAGAAGAAGTGGAAAAGGTAATTCTTGTTGCTGTAGCTAGTAACGATGGAGATGATACTGCAGAGTCAGTTGACGAATTAGAGGAATTAGTTAAGACTGCTGGTGCAGAAACCGTAGCAAAAGTAATCCAGAATCGAGAAAAGGTTCACCCTGGAACATATATTGGTAAGGGAAAAATAGAGGAAGTTGCAACTCTAGCATTTGAACTTGGTGCAACTGGAATCATCTGTGATGATGAATTATCTCCAGCTCAGTTAAAGAACTTGGAAGATGCCTTGCAGATGAAAGTAATGGATCGAACTATGGTCATATTAGATATTTTTGCACAGCATGCAAGTACGAGAGAAGGTAAGATTCAGGTAGAATTAGCTCAACTTAAGTATCGTTCCACTCGACTAATCGGTATGAGAAATTCACTTTCAAGATTAGGTGGTGGTATTGGTACTAAAGGTCCTGGTGAGAAAAAACTAGAAATTGATCGTCGACTGATTAAAGATCGTATCACCATGTTAAATCAGGAATTGAATGAAATAAAGAAAAATCGTGAAGTGACTCGTCAGCTTCGTTCCAAGAATCCAATTCCAGTCATTGCAATCGTGGGATATACGAATGCAGGAAAATCCACACTCTTAAATTATATGACGAATGCAGAGGTTTTAGAGGCCGATATGTTGTTTGCGACCCTAGACCCGACTACAAGAAATCTTGCCTTAGAGAGTGGACAACAGGTTTTAGTTACAGATACCGTAGGATTTATTCGTAAATTACCTCATCATTTGATTGATGCGTTCCGATCTACGTTAGAAGAGGCGAAGTATGCAGATATGATCCTACATGTAGTAGACGCTTCCAATCCACATGCATATAAGCAAATGCATATTGTATATGAGACGTTAAAACAATTACAAGTAACGGACAAAACCATCATTACAGTATTTAATAAACAAGATATGGTGGAATCCGAAGAACCGATGAAAGATTTAAAGGCAGATAAGACGGTTCGTATTTCCGCTAAGAGTGGGGATGGGGTTCCTGAATTATTAGACATCATTGAAGAAATTTTGAGAAATCAGAAAACATTAATTGAGCATACATTTCCGTATCAAGATGCAGGAAATATTCAGTTAATTCGTAAGTATGGGCAACTATTGACAGAAGAATATCGAGAAGATGGAATTTATGTCAAAGCATATGTGCCAAAAGATATTGCTCATCGTATTCTATAAGAATAGAACCTTTATCTTGTAAAAAGTAATCTATTAATGGATTATTTATAGGGTGTTAAAATTGTAAATATATGTAAAAGAAATTAAAAAATCGCTGAAATGTAGTAAATATGCACATTTCAGCGATTTTGCGAAAAACACTATATATAGTGGTATAAGTAAAAAAACTAAAATATATGTTGTATGTAAAGACTTGACGAACTTACTTTTTTCTGCTAGTATTTAAATACAGGTCTTGGGATGTTATTAAGTTCTGTTTTAGATTTAGTAGCAAGAAGGGAGAAGTACGCATGATTAAAGTTGTCAAACGAGATGGAGAGGTTGCCGAATTTAATCTAAGTAAAATTAGCAATGCAATATCAAAAGCATTTAATGCGACGCAGAAACTATACAATGAGGATATTATCAATCTGCTCACATTACGTGTTACATCTGATTTCCAAGGTAAGGTGCAGGACGAAACGATTCATGTAGAAGACGTTCAGGATAGCGTAGAACATGTGTTGGAACAGACTGGGTATACCGAGGTCGCCAAAGCATACATACTATATCGAAAAAACCGTGAAAAAATACGTAATATGAAATCTACAATTTTAGATTATAAAGAGATTGTTGACAGTTATGTAAAAGAAGAGGACTGGAGAGTAAAAGAAAACTCTACAGTAACGTATTCCGTTGGTGGTTTAATACTTCATAATTCAGGATCTATAACAGCGAATTACTGGTTATCTGAGATTTATGATGAAGAGGTAGCAAATGCACATCGTAATGCGGATATTCATATTCACGATTTATCGATGCTAACTGGTTATTGCGCAGGATGGTCTTTGAAACAACTGATCAAAGAAGGTCTTGGTGGAATTCCTGGTAAGATTACATCTTCACCTGCAAGACATTTATCAACTTTATGTAATCAGATGGTCAACTTTTTAGGAATCATGCAGAATGAATGGGCTGGAGCTCAAGCATTTTCTTCCTTTGATACATATTTAGCTCCATTTGTTAAAATTGATAACTTAAGTTACCATGAGGTAAAACAGTGTATTCAGTGCTTTATTTATGGTGTGAATACACCTAGTCGTTGGGGAACACAGGCTCCATTCTCTAATATCACATTAGACTGGACAGTTCCAGCGGACTTAGCTGAATTACCTTGTATCGTTGGTGGTAAAGAAGTTAACTTTAAGTATAAAGATTGTAAGAAAGAAATGGATATGGTAAATAAGGCATTTATTGAGATCATGATCGAAGGTGATGCAAATGGCCGTGGATTCCAGTATCCAATTCCTACTTACTCTATTACAAAGGATTTCGATTGGTCAGATACAGAGAATAATCGATTATTATTTGAGATGACGGCCAAATATGGTACTCCTTACTTTTCAAATTATATTAACTCTGATATGGAACCAAGCGATGTTCGTTCGATGTGCTGTCGTTTACGTCTTGATTTACGTGAACTACGCAAAAAGACTGGCGGTTATTTTGGAAGTGGTGAAAGCACAGGATCTATTGGTGTTGTTACAATCAATATGCCAAGAATCGCATATCTATCCTCTAATCCAGCAGAGTTCTATCAGCGTCTTGACCGTATGATGGATATTGCAGCTAGATCCCTTAAAGTTAAGAGAGAGGTTATTAGCAAGTTATTAGAAGAAGGCTTATATCCATATACAAAGAGATATTTGGGAACCTTTGATAATCACTTTTCAACAATTGGCTTAGTTGGTATGAATGAAGTTGGATTGAATGCAAGATGGTTAGGAAATGATTTGACAGATAAGAAGACACAGGACTTTACGGTGGAAGTATTAAATCACATGAGAGAACGTTTGGGTGATTATCAGGTTGAATACGGTGATTTATATAACCTTGAAGCTACGCCAGCAGAATCAACCTCTTATCGTTTGGCAAAACACGATCGTAAGAGATGGCCAAATATTAAGACAGCAGGAAAAGAGGGAGATACTCCATACTATACAAACAGTTCTCATTTACCAGTGGATTATACGGAGGACATTTTCTCAGCACTGGATGTTCAGGATCGTCTGCAGACTTTATATACCTCAGGTACGGTATTCCATGCTTTCTTAGGTGAGAAGCTTCCAGACTGGAAAGCAGCAGCTAAACTGGTTCGAACGATTGCTCAGAATTATAGATTACCTTACTATACAATGTCTCCGACTTATTCCATTTGTAAAAACCATGGATATCTCAGTGGAGAGCAATTTACTTGCCCAGAATGTGGAGGAAAGGCTGAGGTTTATAGCCGTATTACTGGTTATTATCGACCAGTTCAGAACTGGAATGAAGGAAAGACTCAGGAATACAAGAATCGTAAGGAATATGACATGACGATGGCATTACATCGAGAATTAAATGAAGAAGCAGCTCATCGAGCTTCAGAAAATTTGGATGTAGTTATTGATCTGTCTAATTCCGCAGATAGAATGAACGATGGTTTATATTTGTTTACCACACAGACCTGTCCTAACTGTAAGTTAGCAAAAGAATATCTTAAGGGGATTAGCTATGTAACAGTGGATGCACAGGAGCAGCCAGAATTGGCAACCGAGCTAGGTATTATGCAAGCACCAACATTAGTTGTTGTATCTGATGGAAAGAAAACAAAATATACAAATGTCTCCAATATTAAAAAGTATTTGGATGCAAACTATGTTTTAAATTAGACTGATATAATTAATTAGAATAGTAGTAATTTCATGAGGTTATAGCGAAATGATTTTTTTCTATAACCTCATATTCTTTTTTGACAAATCAAGAAAAAATACTTGAAAAAAATTCATATCGAGACTACTATGAGTAAAGGGCACTCATACTTGCTTACGCTTTTATCAATCAAAGGCGTGGAGCCAAACAGCGCTAAATTTGACAGAAAGAAGGATTTGAATATGTTAAATATTAGAATTGAAAAAACAACTTGTCCTAAGGAACTGCCGGCAGCAGATAATCCTTTAAAATTCGGAACGATTTTTACAGATCATATGTTTCTTATGAATTATGAAACAGGTAAGGGATGGCATGATGCAAGAATCGTACCTTATGGACCAATTCAGTTAGACCCTTCTGCAATGGTATTTCATTATGGACAGGAGATGTTTGAAGGCTTAAAGGCATACAAATCTGATGATGGAAGAACAATTCTTTTCCGTCCTGACAAGAATGCTGAGAGAGCAATCAATAGTAATAAGAGATTGTGCATGCCAGAAATCAGTGTGGATGATTTTATACAGGCAGTGGAAGCAATCGTCAAAGTTGATGAAAAATGGATTCCAACAAAGCCAGGTACATCACTATATATTCGTCCATTTATGTTTGCGACAGACCCATTTTTAGGAGTTCGTCCATCGGATACATATTTATTTGCAATTATCTTATCTCCAGTTGGAGCTTACTACCCTGAAGGATTAAATCCAGTTAAGATCTGGATTGAGGATGACTATGTAAGAGCAATCAAAGGAGGTATCGGAGAAGCTAAGACCGGCGGTAACTATGTTGCATCCTTAGCAGCTCAGGTAAAGGCGCACGAAGAAGGATATTCTCAGGTTCTTTGGTTAGACGGTAAAGAACGTAAATACATTGAAGAAGTTGGCGCAATGAATATCTTCTTTAAAATTAAAGGTAAGATCGTTACTCCAATGTTAAATGGTAGTATTTTACCAGGTGTAACACGTAATTCAGCTATCGAATTATGCAAATCTTGGGGACTTGAAGTAGAAGAGAGAAGGGTATCTGCAGAAGAACTTTACGAGGCTAGTAAAGATGGTTCTTTGGAAGAAGTATTTGGTACTGGTACTGCAGCTGTTATCTCTCCAGTTGGACATCTTCGTTTCGAAGATCATGATATGCAGATCGGTGATGGTGGAATCGGTGAGATCAGCCAGAGATTATATGATACAATCACAGGAATTCAGTTAGGAAAACTGGAAGATAAATTTGGATGGACGGTAGAGGTGAAATAGTTTCTCTCCTTGTCTTCAGTTATAAAATAGTGTCATGGATGTTGGTTGCCAATGCATATGATAGTAAAGACATATATGTATGGAGCCAATATATGAAAGAAAAACACATGATTGTAGTGATGGTTGTTGTTCTTCTTATGTTAACAATTCGATTATTTAGTAATAAAAAACAGCAACAAACGGTTTCAGTCAATGGAGATGAATTTAATTCCACTGACGAACTTGCCGTATTTGTTACTTTGGAGAATGAAATCGCAATACACAATCAACTAATCCAAGAGGATGTAGAATCTAAGAAGACACCAGAGTATTCGAGTAGATATCCAAATCTTTATGCGGTTCCAAAAACTGAATGGGATCAGATTGAAGAAGAAAAGAAAATATGTTATCTGACATTTGACGATGGGCCAAGCGAGAATACGTTACAGGTGCTGGATACTCTGGATAAGTATAAAATTAAGGCCGTTTTCTTTGTGATTGGTTCAGAAGTTCTTCTAGATGAAAAAAATCAGGAGATCTTAAAAGAGGTATCGGAACGAGGACATTTAATCGCATTACATACTTATAGTCATGATTATAAGAAAATCTACGCATCCGTAGATGCATTTCTTGATGATTATGAGAAGGTATTTAATGTAATTGAAGAGTTAACGGGACAGCGACCTTATATTTTTCGATTTCCTGGTGGAAGCTATAACTCTTGTGTAAAATATATCCGTAGGGATATCATAACAGAGATGAAACGAAGGGGTTTTATCTACTATGACTGGAATGTATCAGGAGAAGATTCTGTGGGTCACCCATCAAAGTATACCATCCTGAAAAATATAAAACGTGATCTGAATCGTTATCACCTTCCAGTTGTATTGCTCCATGATGGTCAGGCCAACAAGATAACTGCGAATTCATTAGAGGATATCATAAAGTATATTCAGGAACAGGGATATGAATTTGGTCGGCTTGATGAACGAACTCCTTGCCAGTTTCGATGGTAAATATAAAAATGGGGCGTTGCTTAAATGCAACTCCCCTTTTTTGATAAAATTTTATTTATTGATATTCTGCAATACGTGTAATTGCAACATAAATAGCACTGATCTTATACCATGTTGTTTTATCAATGACTCCGGTTTCTGGTAAGTCAAACTGTTTTTGGAAGGCTCTTACTGCATCAGCGGTTCGTTCACCATAGATGCCATCCACAACAATATTAGGGATTGGATAATAAACGTCTGCAATACGGTTGAGCTGCTCTTGAATTTGAACTACACTAGCACCTGTGGAGCCAATTGTCAGTTCAGAACCAGGATATGAGGAAGGAACACCTGATACTTGGTCGGTTGAATTGATAAAAATGGATTCTCCATAATAATACCGTAAAATTTCAATGGCGGAACGTCCCTCATCTCCTAGGGTTTTTGAACCCCATTGTTCCATAACACCAGGACAGCTTACTCGTTGACCATCACAGTATTGAGTCAAGATTGGCTGAGTGATATTAGGACGTGAGAGATAGTTGGTAAATAACGTATCTACGGCTCGATCGATCGTATCAAAGATATTACGTTCTGGAACAAATTTATGATCATATGCAGTAGAAGAAGTAATTGTAAATGAATACCCTTTATTAAAATACCATTCTGTAAATACACGGTTTAACGTAAATGACTGAATTGCTAATACGTTAGCAAAGATGGTCGCTTCCGGCCAAGTAGCATAAATTTCACTAGAAGCAACATTTTTAATGTAGTCTTTATAACGAACCCAGTGATTTTGTGCAGAACGATCTCTTGGTGGTCCATCGTGAACGATGATGAATTCCGGTATGACAACTCTAGGAAGTACGATTTCATTCGACTCTACTGGTTTTACTTCAGACTCTAGTATCTTAGGAGGAAAATCGCCATAGAGCGTATGGTCAGGAATAGGAAAAGTTTCTGCTGTACCCGGTTCGTTACTTGGTGTTGGATCAAGTGTGATATTTTGTATTGCTGTTCTGGTAGGAAGAATTTGTGCGCCACTAATAATAACTGGCTCGTATCCAGCAGCGCGGATTTTCAGTGTATATTCGGAATAAGGCATTGGTGCGGAAGGAGTCAGACTATAGTCGAGTGGTGGAGCAGGTACTTGAACCACATTGGTATTGCCTGTGATATTTGTCTGCAGTTCTTCGAGGGGAGTATTTGACGGATCACCAGTAAATGCAATATCTACGGTTGCATTTTCAATCGGACGATTATCCACGGCAGAATTTACATTAACTCGTAATCCACCAAGTGATTGTGTATCCGTGCTTGCTGGATAGACCCGGTTATCCTCTCGTGGAGTGATGTTTGTTCTTTTTATAGGAGATTCGGATCTTTGGCGCTCAGCAGGTTTATAAGTAATAGCATGAGGCTGTTCAGGTTGATTGCTTGTCATGGCATCCCTCATATATGAATTCATGATATGGTATGCAATTAATCTCCATTTGGTGCACGTTTTAAACTATGAAAAATTTACTCTTGATATTTTATAAGAGTTATGTTATCATCTTAGCAATTTAGGTATTTTTTAGGAAAACTAAAATACTGAAATAAAGATACAATAGGAGGATTAAAATGAAAGCTTTTCTTATACTGGAAGACGGTCACGTCTTTGAAGGCAAGCAAATAGGTTCTGATAGAGAGGTCATTAGTGAAATTGTTTTTAATACTTCAATGACAGGTTATCTGGAGATTCTAACCGATCCCTCCTATGCGGGGCAGGCAGTTGTTATGACATATCCACTAATTGGTAATTATGGTGTTTGCCATACGGATATGGAATCTATTCATGCATGGCCAGATGGACTGATCGTTAGAGAGACTAGCAGAGTCGCAAGCAACTTCCGTTGTCAGACAGATCTTGATGAATTTTTAAAAGCGAACGATATTCCAGGAATTGCCGGTATTGATACAAGAAGTCTTACAAAAATCTTGCGTGAGAGTGGTACTATGAACGGTATGATCACGACAAATGAGAATTACGATTTAAATGAAGTTACATCTAAATTAAAACAATACATAGTTACAGGTGTTGTTAATAGAGTTTCTTGCAAGGAGAAACGAGTAAGTAAACCTAGTCAGTTTGTACCAACTGATTTTGAAAAAGCAAAGATGACATATATGGCGTCACCAGCCTTAAAAGCAGCAATTGAAAAGGCAACGAACCAAGGGGTATGTCTTGGCGAAATTGCAATGGCAAGTATGCAAGGAACTGCAGGTATTCAATATCTAAATGAGTTATCAGATGATACGGATCGTGTAACCAAACACAATAAAGTTGCTCTTATGGACTTTGGTTCTAAGAAAAATATTGAGCACTGTCTATTAAAACGTGGCTGTGAAGTTACGGTTTATCCAGCAAGTACATCAGCTGAAGAAATCCTAAAATCTAATCCAGATGGCATCATGCTAAGCAATGGTCCTGGGGATCCAGCAGAGTGTGTAGAGATCATCAATGAAATCAAAAAATTATACGAGTCTAATGTACCTATTTTTGCAATCTGTTTAGGCCATCAGCTTATGGCATTAGCAAATGGGTTTAAAACTGAAAAAATGAAATATGGTCATCGAGGGGCAAATCATCCAGTCAAAGATTTAACAACTGGCAGAGTTTATCTATCCTCACAGAATCATGGATATGTTGTAGTAGAAGATTCTATTGATTCAGAAAAAGCAGAGACTAGATTTATCAATGCAAATGATCATACGATCGAAGGCCTCTCCTATAAAGGAAAGAATATATTTACAGTTCAGTTCCATCCGGAAGCATGTGCCGGGCCACAGGATTCCGAGTTCCTATTTGATGAGTTTTTACAGATGATGGAGGTAAATGCATAATGCCAAAAAATATTGATATCAAAAAAGTTTTAGTAATTGGTTCTGGACCGATCGTTATTGGTCAGGCAGCAGAGTTTGACTATGCAGGAACACAGGCATGCCGTTCATTAAAAGAAGAGGGAATTACAGTTGTCTTAGTTAACTCGAACCCAGCTACAATCATGACAGATAAAGAAATTGCAGACATGGTTTATATTGAACCATTGACTCCTGAAGTAGTGAAACAGATTATCTTAAAGGAAAAACCAGATTCCATTTTACCTACACTTGGCGGTCAGGCTGCATTAAATATTGCAATGGAACTAGAAGAAAGCGGTTTCTTAAAAGAGAGTGGCACAAAACTGATTGGTACGACATCACTAACGATCAAAAAGGCAGAAGATCGTCTGGAATTTAAGAATACAATGGAGAAAATCGGGGAGCCTTGTGCAGCAAGTGAGGTTGTAACTACGGTTGAGGCAGCAGTTGCATTTACAAATACGATTGGCTACCCAGTAGTAATTCGTCCTGCTTACACCTTAGGTGGTTCTGGCGGTGGTATTGCGAACAATGAAGAGGAATTAGTAGATATCTGTTCAAATGGACTTCGTCTCAGTCGTGTTGGTCAGTGTCTTATTGAGCGTTGTATTGCAGGCTGGAAGGAAATTGAGTACGAAGTAATGCGTGATAGTGCAGGAAATTGTATTACTGTATGTAACATGGAAAACTTAGATCCAGTTGGTGTTCATACTGGTGACAGTATTGTTGTTGCACCTTCTCAGACATTATCCGATAAAGAATATCAGATGTTACGTACTTCAGCATTGAATATCATTACAGAGTTAAATATCACTGGTGGCTGTAACGTTCAGTATGCATTAAAGCCAGATAGTTTTGAATATTGTGTTATCGAAGTAAATCCACGTGTTAGCCGTTCTTCTGCATTAGCATCAAAAGCAACTGGTTATCCAATTGCTAAAGTAGCTGCAAAGATTGCACTTGGTTATACTTTGGATGAAATCCCAAATGCAATTACTCATAAGACCGTAGCAAGCTTTGAACCAGCACTCGATTACTGTGTTGTCAAGATTCCAAAATGGCCATTTGATAAGTTCGTAATGGCAAAGAGAACACTGACTACTCAGATGAAAGCAACTGGTGAAGTTATGAGCATTTGTAATAGCTTTGAAGGTGCTTTAATGAAAGCGGTACGTTCTTTAGAACAGAACATCTACAGTATGAAAGCAGGAGACTTCAGCAACGATTCGGATGAAGATGTAATAGAAAAATTACATCGAATCGATGACCGTCGTATCTTTGTAATTGCAGAAGCAATCCGTCGTAAAATCTCACAGGAACAGATTCATGAAATCACAAAGATTGATTTATGGTTCATTGATAAGATTGCAATCTTAGTAGAAATGGAAGAACGCCTTGCCAAAGAGCCAATGACAAAAGAATTAATGTTACAAGCAAAACGTTTGGAATTCCCAGATCGTGTGATTGCTCAGTTTAGTGGTAAGACGTTAGAGGAAGTGAAGAGACTTCGTAAAGAGGAATATGGAATCATTGCTGCATTTAAGACTGTAGATACTTGTGCAGCAGAGTTTGAAGCAGAAACTCCATATTACTATTCCTGCTTTGGAAGTGAGAACGAAGTAGAGAAGAAACGTACGAAGAAGAAAGTACTTGTTCTTGGTTCAGGTCCAATCCGTATCGGTCAGGGTATCGAATTCGATTTCTGTTCCGTTCATGCAACATGGTCGATGGCACGCAGCGGCTTTGAAACGATCATCGTAAATAACAATCCTGAAACGGTAAGTACGGACTTTGATATTGCAGATAAGCTATACTTTGAGCCACTGACTCCAGAAGATGTAGAGAATATTGTAGATTTAGAGCAACCAGATGGTGCAGTTGTACAGTTTGGTGGTCAGACAGCGATCAAATTAACAGAGAGTCTGCTTAAGATGGGTGTTCCAATCTTAGGAACTTCTGCAGAGAATGTAGATGCAGCAGAGGATCGCGAATTATTCGATGCCATCCTTGAAAAGTGCTGTATTCCAAGACCTTCTGGAAAGACAGTATTTACAACGGAAGAAGCAATTGAAGCAGCGAATAGCTTAGGCTACCCAGTACTTGTTCGTCCTTCCTATGTATTAGGTGGGGCAGGTATGCAGATTGCAATCTGTGATGATGATGTACGAGAATTTATGGAGATCATCAATCGTACCGTTCAGGAACATCCAATTCTTGTAGACAAGTACTTAATGGGAAAAGAAGTGGAAGTGGATGCGGTTTGTGATGGTGAAGATATCTTAATCCCAGGTATTATGGAGCATGTAGAACGTGCTGGTATCCATTCTGGTGATAGTATCTCGGTATATCCAGCAAGATCAGTTTCAGAAAAGATTCAGAATGTTATTGTAGACTATACAAGAAAGCTTGCTCATTCCTTACATGTTATCGGTCTGATTAACATTCAGTTTATCGTTTATAATGATGAAGTATATGTCATCGAAGTAAATCCACGTTCTTCAAGAACGGTACCTTATATTAGCAAAGTGACTGGTATTCCAATTGTAGATTTGGCTTGTAAAGTAGTTCTTGGTGCAAAGGTTAAGGATCTTGGATATGGTACAGGCTTGGCTCCAAAGGCTGACTATGTAGCAATCAAGATGCCAGTCTTCTCCTTCGAGAAATTACGTGGAGCGGATATCGGTCTTGGACCAGAAATGAAGTCTACTGGGGAATGTTTAGGTATCGCAAAGACATTCAACGAAGCATTATATAAAGCGTTCTTAGGTGCAGGAATCAACCTTCCAAAACATAAGAAGATGATCATCACCGTTAAGGATGCTGATAAACTTGAAGCAATTTCGGTAGGTCAGCGTTTCCAACAACTTGGCTATGAGATCTATGCAACTCGTAGTACAGCAAGAGTTCTTCGTGAAAATGGAGTTGATGCTATTCCAGTACAGAAAGTGAATGGAGAATCTCCAACAATCATGGATTTGCTCCTTGGTCATGAAATCGATCTTGTTATCGATACTCCAACTTCTGGTCATGACAAATCAACCGATGGTTTCTTGATCCGCCGTGTTGCAATTGAGACGGGTGTTACTGTTTTAACATCCTTAGATACCGCAAATGCATTATTGACAAGTTTAGAGACTAAACATAAAGATGAGTTATCGTTAGTTGATATTGCTAAGCTGTAATTGCTATTAATGACAGATATGGTTGTTTAGATATCGATATGTTTTATATAAAGAGCCATTCATAGGCAACAGATTTTGCTGCTTATGAATGGCATTTTGTATTATGAAGGGGGAATTCCAACAGAACCTCCCATAGGTTCCATTGGCGTTTCCAAGGGAGTTTTGGCATCATTACCAATAACCTTTTTTTAACGAATTGTTGCATAGTATGATAATTTACATTATACTATGGGGTGTATTATGCAGTATTATGGGAGGAAAAAGAATATGAAAGTTGGACTTGTTGGATATAAAAATCCAGAAATCGAGAGTCTATTACAAGCATATGCAGTGAAACGATTTTTGAATGATTATAATGTTGAGTGCCAATTTACGGAGAAGTATTCAATAAAAGATAACAAAACCAATGCCTGCATAGATTTTTTAAATAGTGAGATTGGCGTAGCCAATAAATCGGAAATAACTACATTTTTAATGATTAATTATAGAGGCTTTTTTGATATGTATGGCTATGAAGCAGCCTTTCGTGATTTTTATCAAGGAAGTTTTGGCTTAAAACAAGTAATTACAGAAGCGCTTGTTTTATTACAATGTTCCGAATATGATACGATTGCTGATCAGGTAGATGAAACAGCACCTTACCTGATTTTACATTGTATGACGGATCGCACTCCATTAGTGTCAGTAGCGCAACGGTATGCAAAAGCACATGGACTCAATGTAATCGCAATGTTTGATGAGAAAAAATCCAATCGAGTAGAATCAAGACAGGTAAACAATCCGAGAGAATATCTTGGTTTAGTGAAGAACGCATCCTGCATTGTAACCGATTCTTTTATGTCATTGTATTTTGCAGTTATTTATCATAAAAACTTTATTGCGCAGGATAATGCAACATTACCTGGCAAGATCAAGAGATTCTTGACAAGAATCAATTTAATGCAGAATTATGCGGGAAAAGAGGAGTTAGATCTTACGAAGGACTTTGCAATTCCAGATGTTAATGCATTGGAAAAAGAAATGCACCAGTTAAGATCAGAAGCAGCAAATTATCTTTTTGCATGTCTACCACCAGTTGTAAAGGACTGTGAAGTGGATGCACCACCAAAGATTATGCATAGTGAATGCTGCGGATGTTTCGCATGTAAGGAAATCTGCCCAGAGGGTGCCATCCGTATGGTTGAGGATAATGAAGGTTTCTATTATCCTCAAGTAAGTGATGCCTGCACACACTGTAACTTATGTGTCGATGCTTGCATTAAGCTAAAAAATCCACGAACAGTAGCATACGAGAGTGAGGAATATCCAAAGGCATACTGTGCAATGAATACGAATGACGAAATTCGAAGAGAATCTACCTCTGGCGGTGTGTTCCCATTGATCGCATCTTATGTAATTGAGCAGAAAAAAGGTGCGGTTGTAGGTGCTGTGTATACCGCTTCTATGAGCGTTGTTCCAATGATTGCAACCAATATGGAACAAGTAAAGAGAATTTACGGAATGAAGTATGTAAAGGCAGAATTGAATGGAACGTATCCAAAAGTGAAGAAGTATCTAGAGGAAGGTCAGTATGTTGTTTATACCGGTCTACCATGTGAATGTGCAGCGTTAAAGGCATATTTACAGAAGGATTATGAGAACCTATTTATTATTGATAAGTTATGTCATTCAGCTCCATCTCCAAAAGTATTTAAAAAGTATATTGATTACTTAGGAGAAAAATATAATTCCAAAATAACTAATGTAAGATTCCGTGAAAAAAGTAGAGGATGGTTGATCCACAAAACTAGCATTGCATTTGAATTCGCGGATCGAAGCCCATTAGTTGTAAATGCTAGAAGAAATAACTACTTCAGAAATTATCTAAAAGACAATATTTCAATGCCAGGATGTGCAAACTGTAGTTATCTAGTTCGTAATCGAGTTGGAGATATTACGTTAGGAGATTTCTGGGGTATTGATAAAATGGATAAAGAAATGTTTGATAATAATGGTGCTAGCTTAATTCTTGTGAATACCCAAAAAGGTGCCATGATGTTAGATACAATCAAACAACAATTAAGAATCAAACCAATGAGAATGAGTCAAGCTTTTAAGTATAATTATAAAAGACCAATGGAAATGACTAATGAACGAGCAAAAATATTTGAGCGTATTGATATTGAATCCATCGATAACTTATTGGAAACTTATAATGATTTAAAAAACCGTTAAGGGAGGTATAAATGAGAACACCAGAGTTTCTTACTACAATACGTACACGCAGGGAACAACAAGCAAAAATGAAATTAATTCAACAATTTAAACCGACGAAAGTGGAAAAAACACCAGAACAAAAGGTTTACGTTGGAAATACGATTAAGATAAACTTACCAGAGTTCCATGACAAGGTGGTAAAAGAGGTTGTTTTTTTTAGTTTAGATGAGAAAATTGCACTTGTGAATCGTGGAGTCGTTATTGGTCAGAACCTTGGAGAAGTAACCATACTATCTCAAGTTACCCTGGAGGACAAGAATCATAAGCTGGAATATGTTCAGTATGAAACTCTAGTTAATGTTTTAGTTGGTACCCTAAAATTAAAGACTTATTATTCTACCAAATATCATATGAATGGTGAGATGATATTAAAAGAACGTGAATCCACTTATTTAAGTCGTGGGAAAACTGCCAGGATCGTGCCTGCGCTTTCCTATGGTATCTTTTCAAGCATTTCTTATGTCAGCAGTGATGAAGAAATCGCAACCGTTAAGAACGATGGATTGATTGGACTAGTGAAAGGCAAGAAAGTCGGTACCGTAACCATTACAGCGACAGCAATGATTGGAGAAACATCTTTAACTCAAAGTATCGTAGTAGATGTGAAGAAACCTGTAATTCCAGTTTCTAATCCAATGTCTGGGGCAGAGTACACAGAAGAAGACGACTGGAAGGGAGATCGCGTCTACTTTGGTAGCTATGAACAGGATAATAAGTACTGGAATGGAAAAGAACCAATTCTGTGGAGAGTGCTTGAAGTAACTCGTAACTCTGTTTTGTTATTATCCGAATATGGTTTAGAGAGTAAAAATATCAACGATACCTTTACTGATGTGACATGGGAAACCTGTACCATGCGTAAGTGGCTCAATGAAGACTTTTTGCATAAAGCATTTACGAATCAGGAAATGTCCGTGATTATGAATAGTACTGTCCATACGCCAGATAATGAAGAGTGGGGTACGATTGGTGGAAATGATACGATCGATAAAGTATTCTTATTATCGGTAGAGGAAGCAACCAATCCAAAGTATGGGTTCTATTCTGATTTTAAGAAAAAGAGTGTTTCTAGAACTGTTAAAAATACGAAGTATGCAACGATTAATGATGGTTATATTAATAAAACAAACGGAAATACATGTTGGTGGTTACGAACTCGTGGATTCGACAACCAGTTCGCGTATTTCTTTACGAATGGCTCTGGAACATACACTTATTTTGTAGGAAGACGTAACGATGCGGTACGTCCGGCAATTCGGGTCAAACTATCGGACATTTCATTTGCTTCCAACCCCAAAAAAGGTGGGTATCCATATATTGTGGTGAATTAAGCGAAGAAATTACTTCCCTAATTAATTATTCCGTGCTATAATACGGAGTGGACCCAAAAAGCACACTTCACCAGAAGATGTACAAAGAAAGGTATGAGATAGAAGATGAAAAAGTTAGAAGATTATGTAAGAAGTATCCCTGATTTTCCAGAAGAAGGGATTATCTTTCGTGATGTAACGAGTGTACTTCAGGATAAAGATAGCTTAAAGATGTCAATCGATGCTATCATGGACGAATTAAAAGATGTAGATTTTGATGTGGTTGTTGGACCAGAATCTCGTGGATTTATCTTTGGTGTACCAGTTGCGTATAATTTAAATAAAGCATTTGTTCCTGTACGTAAAAAAGGTAAATTACCATGCGAAACAATCGAGATGGAATACGCTCTTGAATATGGCACAGCAACAATTGAGATGCATAAAGATTCTATTAAACCAGGACAGAAAGTAGTTATTATCGATGACTTGATTGCTACCGGTGGTACAATCGAAGCAATCATCAAGTTAATTGAACAGCTTGGTGGCGAAGTTGTTAAGATCGCATTCTTAATGGAATTAGAAGGCTTAAACGGTCGTGAAAAATTAAAAGGATATGATATTGCATCTGTAATTAAGTATGAAGGTAAATAATATTAGATGAAATCATATATATAAGATAAGGTATGTAAATCAAACATTTTGTGATTGGTTTGCATACCTTATTTTTGTAAATACTATAAACTAAGTATGGTATATGTCAAAAAGATTGATTTTTTGCGCTTTAGTCATTATAATAAAGAGATAATGTATGTTACCATAGACAAAATGAAAGGATTGGTCTTGAAACAATGGATGGAATAAACAGAAAAGTTTTCTATGAAAGAGACAAAAAAATAGGTTTTGTTCCTTCAGATTTTACTAGCCCAGATGAGTTATATCAAAATTTAGTTAGAACAATTCGTGCATATCATCCTTCGACTGATCTTTCAATCATCGAGAAGGCTTATAAAGTTGCGAATTTTGCACATAAAGACCAACTTCGTAAATCAGGAGAGCCGTATATTATTCATCCACTATGTGTAGCGATCATACTTGCGGAACTCGAGCTGGATAAAGAGACAATTGTGGCTGGTATTCTTCATGATGTTGTAGAAGATACCGTATTGACGGTTCCAGAAATTGCAAAGGAATTTGGCGACGAAGTGGCGCTGTTAGTTGATGGGGTAACCAAGCTGACTCAATTGAATTATTCAAAGGATAAAGTTGAAATCCAAGCAGAGAATCTTCGTAAGATGTTTCTTGCTATGGCTAAAGATATTCGTGTCATTCTGATCAAACTTGCCGATCGTCTGCATAATATGCGTACGATGCAGTATCAGTCTCCAGTAAAACAGATTGAAAAATCAAGAGAGACGATGGATATCTATGCTCCAATTGCTCAACGACTTGGTATTTCTAAGATTAAGATTGAACTGGATGACCTGTCATTACAATATCTTGAACCAGAAGTATATAAAGATTTAAATGAAAAGATTGCTTCAAGAAAAGAAGAAAGAGAAGAATTTATTGCGGGCATTGTAGAGCAAGTAGGTACTCACATTAAAGACGCAAATATTCCGGCAAAGATAGATGGACGTGTAAAACATTTCTTTAGTATTTATAAGAAAATGGTCAATCAGAATAAGACACTGGATCAAATCTATGATCTATTTGCAGTACGTATTATCGTAGATACGGTAAAAGACTGCTATGCTGCTTTAGGTGTCATCCACGAGATGTATAAACCGATTCCAGGACGTTTTAAAGATTATATTGCAATGCCAAAACCGAATATGTATCAGTCCTTGCATACAACACTGATCGGTCCAAATGGCCAGCCATTTGAGATTCAGATTCGTACATTTGAGATGCATCGTACTGCGGAATATGGTATTGCTGCCCATTGGAAGTACAAAGAAGGTCAGGATGGAAAGAATACTCATGATACGGAAGAAGCTAAGCTTACGTGGCTTCGTCAGATTCTAGAGTGGCAGAGAGATCTTTCGGATAATAAAGAGTTTTTAAGTTTGTTAAAGAATGATTTGGATTTGTTCTCAGATAGTGTGTATTGCTTTACACCAACAGGAGATGTAAAAAACCTTCCGGCTGGATCTAATCCAATCGATTTTGCATATAGCATTCATAGTGCCGTTGGTAATAAGATGGTCGGAGCACGTGTAAATGGAAAGTTAGTTACAATAGATTATGTAATCCAAAACGGAGATCGAATTGAGATCATTACTTCACAAAATTCTAAAGGCCCAAGCCGTGACTGGTTAAATATTGTTAAGTCGACTCAGGCGAAAAATAAGATTAATCAATGGTTTAAGACGGAATTAAAAGAAGACAATATCATTCGCGGAAAAGAACTCTTAATTGCATATTGCAAGTCTAAGGGTATCGTAATGAGCGAAATATTAAAACCTGAATTTATGAGCACTGTCATGAAGAAGTATGGATTCCGTGACTGGGATTCGATTTATGCTGCAGTTGGTCATGGCGGTCTAAAAGAAGGTCAGGTCATTAATAAACTTCAAGAAGAACACACGAAAAAGAATCGCAAAGAAATGACGGATGAAAAAGTCCTTGAAACAATGGCAGATGTGAAATTTGATAAACCAGCCATTGTGAAATCGAAAGGTGGAATCGTTGTTCAAGGGATTCATGATGTGGCAGTTCACTTCAGTAAGTGTTGTTCGCCAGTTCCTGGAGACGAAATTATTGGTTTTGTTACAAGAGGCCGAGGTGTTTCGGTTCATCGTACCGATTGTATCAATATCATCAATCTTCCAGAAGAAGATCGTGCAAGATTGATTGGTGCTGAATGGAACATCAATGAAGATAAGAAGAATGGTGAACTATATACTGCTGAGATTAAAATCTATGCAAATAACCGAAATGGTGTCTTGTTAGACGTATCTCGTGTATTTACCGAAGCAAAGATTGATGTTACGTCAATGACAGTTCGTACTAGTAAACAGGGAACAGCAACGATTAGTGTCGGATTTGAAATTAAAGGAGTAGAGCAGCTAGCTTATATAACTTCAAAATTACGTGCAATTGAGAGCGTGATCGACATTGAACGTACGACTGGATAATGCAGGGAATCAGGGAGAGATATTCAGGAGAGAGGAAACAATGAATAATTTAAGTATAACAGCCATTCAGGTTGGACCGATTCAGACGAATTGCTATATTGTAGCAAATGAAGATACGAAAAAAGCATTGGTTTTTGATCCGGGTGAGGATGCCAATAAGATTTATAATTATATCAATCAGTGCCATCTGACGGTAGAGGCCATTCTTTTAACCCATGGCCATTTTGATCATATTACGGGAGTATCTGATTTAGTTCGTCTTACCAATGCGAAAGTTTATATGTTGGAAGCGGAAAAAGACTTAGCAATGGATGATCGTATGAATTGTTCTGCTATGTTTGGTCAGCGTGTGACCCTTTTCCCAGATATTCTGATAAAGAATCAAGAAGAACTTTCTTTTCTTGATACAAAAATAAAGGTAATTGCTACACCAGGACATACGAAAGGATCTGTATGCTATTTCTTTGAGGAAAATAAGATATTAATCAGTGGAGACACGTTATTTTTAGAGTCTTATGGAAGAACAGATTTTCCAACAGGAAGTGATTTTGCATTAGAGCGGTCACTTACGATGCTATTGACCACACTCCCACAGGATGTGGTTGTATATCCAGGTCATGGACCAAAAACAACAATTGGATATGAGCAAAAGAATAATCCTTATGGAAGTGGAGTTTAAAATGATTGCAATAAAAATGTACGGTGAGGACTACGAACAGGATATACGCCCGTTAATTAAGTCATTTTACCCAAAAGAAGAACTTACAATTGAGAAAGAGAGTCAGGTACCAGTGGTAGTAAGTCATACAGAACCAATTGATGGTCCAACGATGGAATTTCTGCTTCAGAAGGATCAGTTTGAAGTTCGGTATTATGAAAGTCAAAAACCAAGGATTGATCGAAGTATGAAATTTACGCAACAGACATTAAATCGTTCGATTTATCGTAATGCATTACATCGAGCAACATATGAAGTTTTGTATGAGGCAACTGGACACGGTCTTCCATGGGGAACACTTACTGGAATTCGTCCAACGAAACAAGTATTGGAACGATTAGAAATTCATGAACCAGAAGCAAAGATTCGAGAATTTATGGGATCTGAATACTACTGCTCGGACGAAAAGATTGATTTGAGTTTGCAAGTCGCAAGACGAGAGAATGAAATCCTAAGTCAGTTAGATTATAAAAATGGATATAGCGTATACGTTGGAATTCCATTTTGTCCAAGTACTTGTAATTACTGTTCTTTCACTTCTTATCCGTTAGGAAGATTTGAACATCTAGTAGAACCGTATCTACAGAGTTTAACTAAAGAAATCGAGTATGCATCTCGTGCGCTCAATAAGACGTTAAGCACCATTTATGTAGGAGGGGGAACACCAACTACATTAAGTGCAAAACAGTTGGAGTACTTATTAGATACGCTTTATAAGAATTTCGATACAAAACAGACAGTAGAAATCACAGTAGAAGCAGGACGTCCTGACAGTATCACGAGAGAAAAACTTCAAGTGTTAAAAGATATGGGAGTGAACCGAATCTCCATCAATCCGCAATCTATGAGACAAAAGACTTTGGATCTTATCGGTCGACATCATACGACAGAACAAATTGAAGAAGCTTTCTATATGGCAAGAGAAATCGGTCATGATAATATCAATATGGATATTATTCTTGGACTATCTGGTGAAAATCCAGAGGATGTTTCTTATACCTTAGAAAAAATCGGAAAGATGAACCCGGATGATCTGACGGTTCATACGTTAGCAATAAAGCGTGCAGCCAGATTAAATACCAATGCAGCGGATTATGAAAAGTATGCAGCAACTAATGTAGAAGAAATGCAGCGTCGAGCAGTAAAGTTTGCAAAAGAGCATAATTATCTGCCATATTATCTTTATCGTCAGAAGAACATGGCTGAGAATCTTGAGAATGTTGGTTATGCACGATTAGGAAAAGAAGGTATTTATAATGTACTAATCATGGAGGAAAAACAGACAATCTTAGCACTTGGTGCTGGGGGATCTTCCAAGTTTGTATTCCATGATGAAAATAGGATTGAACGTGTGGAAAATGTGAAAAGCGTGATCGACTATGTTGGACGTGTGGATGAGATGATACAACGAAAAGTTGATTTCTTAGCTAATGTTAAGGAAGGGGTAAGGTTGTAATGATATCAGAAAAGGGTCTGGATTTAAATGAATCAGACGCATTTAATGAGATATGTAAAGAAGATCTGGAAGAGGCAATTACTCATGGTATATTAGTAAGTAATCTAGCATTCCGTTTAGCAACGGAACTGAAATTATCCAAAGCAAAATGTCATGAATTAGCGGAAGCAGGTATGGTACATGATATCGGAAAACTGCGTTTGGGAGAGTATTTATACGGACGTAAGAATGATACATTAAAAATTGAAGAAATGAAGTATGTAAGATTGCATCCTAAGTTAGGCTATGATATTTTAGTAAAAGAGGCTACGTACTCGGATGAAATTTTAAATTGTATCTATCACCATCATGAGAATTTTGATGGTTCTGGATATCCAGACAATCTGGTTGGAAAAGCAATTCCGTATGGAGCAAGAATTCTTCGGACATGTGATGTGTTTGCAGCACTTGTGACGGAACGGCCTTACCGAGCGGCATTTGAAATTGATCAAGCAATCGAATTAATGATTGATGAGGTTAAAAATTTTGATATGAAAATTTTCTTAACATTTTTAGAGATGGTAAATGATAAGAAATTTGATGATATAAAGAGATATATTTATGAAGTAAATCATAAAGAAATAAAATTATCGGCAGTATAAAGGAGGAAATGAGATGATAACACAACGTCCCAAGGGAACCCAGGACTGGTACGGTGATAATATGTACAAGAGAACGCTGATTGAAGAGCTTGCAAGAAAACTTTGCAAGGCGTATAACATTAAAGAGATTATTACTCCAGTTTTTGAACATACCGTATTATTCTCACGTGGTGTTGGTGAGACAACTGACGTAGTACAAAAAGAGATGTATACATTTTTAGATAAGGGGGATCGTAGTATTTCCCTTAAACCAGAAGGAACAGCAGGAGCTATGCGTGCTTTCCTTGAGAATAATCTCTATGCAGAAAGTCAGCCAACAAAGATGTTTTATGTAACACCAGCATTTCGTTATGAGAAACCACAAAGCGGAAGATTACGTCAACATCATCAGTTTGGTGTGGAATTTGTTGGTTCTAAGAGTCCATTGGCTGAAGTGGAATTGATTACTTTAATCACAACATTCATTCAGGAGATTGGCTTAAAGAAAGCAAAATTACACATCAACAGCATCGGATGTAAAAACTGCCGTAAAACATACAACGAAGCATTATTAGCATTTCTAAAAAAACATGAGGATGACCTTTGTCCAACTTGCCGTGAGAGAATGCAGAAGAATCCGCTGCGTGTTATTGACTGTAAAGAAGAAAAGTGCAAGGAAATTGTAAAAGATGCACCTCGTACGATTGATTATTTAGATGAAGAGTGTGCAGAACACTTTGAAGAATTAAAGAGTTTACTAACAACTTTAAATATACCATTTGAAATCGATACAGGAATTGTTCGTGGCCTTGACTATTATACTAAGACAGTATTCGAATTCGTGAACGAAGACGGATTTACTCTTTGTGGTGGAGGAAGATATGATGGTCTGATCCACGAAATCGATGAAAAACAGGACATCCCATCCGTTGGTTTTGGTATGGGGATCGAACGTATCATCTACTTCCTTGAAAAAGAAGAAACCGAATTACCAAAGCAGCCTGCAGTGGAACTTTATGTTGGTATCTTAGGTAAGGAAGCAAAAGCACAGGCATTTAGCTTAGTAACTAAGCTTCGTAATGAAGGTGTTATTACAGAAACTGATTATATGGATCGTTCCGTAAAAGCTCAGATGAAGTATGCGAATAAGATCGGTGCGAAGAACACCGTAATTCTTGGTGCAGATGAGTTAGCAAATGGCAAGGCTAATATCAAGAATATGGAGACTGGTGAACAGGTGGAAGTTGATCTTGATAAGATTGCTGACTATTTCTTAAAATAGCGATTAGTTTTACTATGATAAATTAGAAAAATAGGAGGAAGTTGACATGTCAGAGTCAATGAAAGGCTTGCATAGAAGTCATAGATGTACAGAACTTAATCAGAGTAACATTGGACAAACAGTTACCGTAATGGGTTGGGTTCAAAAAAGTAGAAATAAAGGTGGAATTATCTTTGTTGATTTAAGAGATCGTTCTGGTTTATTACAGATCATCTTTGAAGAAGGTGACTGCGGGAAAGAAAATTTCGATAAAGCATATAGATTACGTAGTGAATTTGTAATTGCGGTTGTTGGTACAGTAGAAGCTCGTTCCGGTGCAGTAAATGAAAACTTAGCAACTGGTACAATCGAGATCAGAGCAAAGGAAGTTCGTATTCTTTCTGAATCTGAGACTCCTCCTTTCCCAATTGAAGAGAATTCCAAGACAAAAGAAGAGCTTCGTTTAAAATATCGTTACCTTGATTTAAGAAGACCTGATTTACAGCGTAACTTCATCTTAAGAAGTCAGGTCGCTACGTTAACAAGACAGTTCTTAGCAGAGGAAGGATTTCTTGAAATCGAAACTCCAATGCTTTGTAAATCAACGCCAGAAGGTGCAAGAGATTACTTAGTACCTAGCCGTGTACATCCAGGTAACTTCTACGCACTTCCACAGTCTCCTCAGTTATTCAAGCAGTTATTAATGGTTTCAGGTTATGACCGTTACTTCCAGCTTGCAAGATGTTTCCGAGATGAAGATTTACGTGCAGACCGTCAGCCAGAATTTACTCAGATCGATATGGAATTAAGCTTCGTTGACGTTGATGATGTAATCGACGTAAACGAACGTTTATTAAAGAAAGTATTTGAAGAAACCATTGGAGTTGATGTTCAGCTTCCAATCCAGAGAATGACATGGCAGGATGCGATGGATCGTTATGGTTCTGACAAACCAGATACTCGTTTTGGAATGGAACTTAAAAATGTATCTGAGGTTGTAAAAGACTGTGGTTTCTCTGTATTTACAGGTGCACTAGCTAACGGCGGTTCTGTTCGAGGTATCAATGCAGAAGGTCAGGGCGAGATGCCTCGTAAGAAGATTGATGCATTAGTTGAATTTGCAAAAGGATACGGTGCAAAAGGTCTTGCTTACCTTGCAATCAATGCAGATGGAACTTACAAATCTTCTTTCGCTAAGTTTATGACAGAAGAAGAATTAAAAGCATTAGTAGAGGCAATGAATGGTAAGCCAGGAGACTTATTATTATTTGCAGCGGATAAGAATAAAGTTGTTTGGGATGTTCTTGGTGCACTTCGTCTTGAAATCGCAAATCAATTAGGATTGCTTGATAAGAATCAGTACAACTTCTTATGGGTAACTGAGTTCCCATTACTTGAGTACTCTGAAGAAGAAGGAAGATTCAAAGCAATGCATCATCCATTTACAATGCCAATGGAAGAGGACTTAGAATTCATCGATACAGATCCAGGCAGAGTAAGAGCAAAAGCTTATGATATCGTATTAAATGGTACTGAAATCGGCGGTGGTTCCGTTCGTATCTTCCAGAATCATATTCAGGAAAAGATGTTTGAAGTACTTGGATTTACAAAGGAACAAGCTTATGAACAGTTTGGATTCTTATTAAATGCCTTCAAATATGGTGTTCCACCTCACGCTGGTTTAGCTTATGGTTTAGATCGTCTTGTTATGTTAATGGCAAAAGAGGATTCTATCCGTGATGTAATTGCATTCCCTAAGATTAAAGATGCTTCCTGTTTAATGACAGATGCACCAGATGTTGTAGATTCTAAGCAGTTAGAAGAACTTTGTATTGATATTACAAAGGCAGCTGCTGAGGAAGAATAGTGGAAGCTTTAATGCTCATACAATCAATTATGACAAGAAGAAGTACGCTATGCGTGCTTCTTCTTGTATATGCAGTTTTGCTTAACCTTGCGGGATTTTGTAGTATGGGCATCGATAAAAAAAGAGCAAAAAAGGGCCAGTGGCGGGTGAAAGAACGCACGTTATTCTTGGTCGCCATACTGGGTGGAAGTATTGGTTCTATTTTGGGAATGCGAGTATTTCGTCATAAGACAAAACATCGTACATTTGTGATTGGAATGCCATTGATTTTGGTCATACAAATCGTTGGAATTGCTTTACTAAATATTTTACAATGATTTTACTTGACATTTTAGGGATTGACATAACTTAGTAAAAATGGTATTATTGATATGTTATAACTAGGTATTATCTAGTAAAAAGCAACAATATTTTATTTTTATTTGGAGGATTATCTCATGAACAAAGGTACTGTAAAGTGGTTTAACAATCAAAAAGGTTTTGGTTTCATCTCTGATGAGCAAGGTAACGATGTATTCGTACACTACTCAGGACTTAACATGGAAGGCTTCAAGTCTTTAGAAGAAGGACAGGAAGTTGAGTTCGAAGTAGTTCAGGGAGCAAAAGGACCACAAGCTACTAACGTTACAAGATTATAATTCATAACAAGTAATCAACTTACTTGTATAATTGCTTTCAGTGTACCTTTTTCTATTATATAAATTGTAAAATTTTATACAGAATTAGCTATATTGTAAGAGGATTTTGTAAGAAAAAATTTGGGGCTGTGAAAAATCAGCAAAAAGAGCAATGAGGAGAGAGTCGGTGAATCATATTAGAATTTGGCTAAGTCCGGCCAAAAGGGAAAGACAGCCAAATTCTAAAATAATTCCTCGACTCTCTTAATCATTTCCTTGCTGTCTTTTCACAGTCCCGTTTTTTGATATAAAATTAGGAGGTTGAGGCATGCAGATTACTGAGAAACCATTTGGTATTACACGTGAAGGAGAAAAGGCAACCTTATATACAATTGCTAATGACAATGGTATGGAAGTTGTCGTAACAAATTATGGAGCGAATATTACAAGCATTATTGTTCCAGGCAAGGATGGAAAGAAAGCAGATGTTGTATTAGGATACGATACCTTAGCTGATTATGAGGTAAATCCTTGTTTCTTTGGATCATTCATCGGTCGACATGCAAATCGTATTGCAGATGCTAAGTTTACACTCAATGGAACAACCTATCAGATCGAAGTGAATGATGGTGTGAATAATTTACATAGCGCAAGCAAAAGTTATAATAAGTTCTTATATGAGGTAGAAGTATATAAGGAGGAAGATGAAATCAGTATTGAATTTTCAAGATTGAGTCCAGATATGGAACAAGGATTCCCAGGCAATCTTGATTATTCTGTTACCTATACATTAACGAATGACAATGAACTGGTCATTGAGTATTATGCAGTTTCTGATAAAGATACGATTGCCAACTTTACAAATCATTCTTACTTTAACTTAGCTGGTCATAATTCTGGTCCGATTTTAGATCAGGAAGTATTTATTGACTCCGATAAGATCACAACCGTCCGTGAAGGTTTAATACCAACCGGCGAATATACAGATGTAACAGGAACTCCAATGGATTTTAGAACGATGAAAAAGCTTGGAAAAGACATAAAAGCTGATTATGCTCCTCTTAAGATGGCAGGTGGTTATGATCATAACTATGTTTTGAATACATCAGGGGATGAAATCGAGAAAGTAGCTGAATTATATGATGCAAAGAGTGGAAGGCTGATGGAAGTATTTACAGATCTTCCAGGAATGCAGTTATATACAGGTAATTTTATTACGGAAGGTACAATTGGTAAAGGAAAAGCAGTTTACAATAAGAACTCAGGAGTCTGCTTTGAAACTCAGTACTATCCAAATTCCTGTAATATTCCTTCCTTCCCAAGTCCAGTGATTAAAGCAAGAGAAGAAGTAGAAACGGTAACGATTTATAAATTTAGTTGTAGATAATTATATATGATAATATCAAAAGTGGCTGTGAAAAAACAGCATTAAGAGTAACAAGGAGAGAGTCGTAAAAGTCTATTAGAAATTGGCTAAGTCCGTCCGCAAGGGAAAGGCAGCCAAATTCTAATGGACTTTTACGACTCTCATTCTCAACTCATCTGCTATTTTTCCCAGCCACTTTTTTTCGAAACTTATTTTGTACCGTAGATACGATCGCCGGCATCACCAAGACCAGGAAGGATATATCCGTTTTCATTGAGTCTTTCATCAAGAGCACCAATGTAAACATCAACATCCGGATGTTCTTCCTGAAGTTTTTTCAAACCTTCTGGTGCTGCGATTAAGCAAAGGAAACGGATCTTTTGGATTCCACGTCTCTTTAAAAGAGTAATGGCTGCAATTGCGGAACCGCCAGTTGCTAACATTGGATCGACAACGAAGATCTCACGATCAGCAGCGTCTGATGGTAATTTGCAGAAGTATTCAACAGGCTCTAAAGTTTTTTCGTCACGATAGAGTCCAATGTGACCAACTTTAGCATTTGGTGAAAGTCTTAATACTCCATCTGCCATATGCATACCAGCTCGTAGAATTGGTACAACACAAAGCTTCTTACCTGCGATTTCTTTTACAGTAGTTTTTACTAAAGGAGTTTCGATTTCTTTGTCAGCTAATTTGAGATTACGACTTGCTTCGTAATAGATTAGCATTGCTACTTCAGCAACTAAATCACGAAATTCTTTGGTTGATGTAGTTTTTACTCTCATGATACCAATCTTATGTTGAATTAATGGATGATCCATAATCTGGACATTTGACATGTTTATACCTCCGGTTATTTTGCATTGTCATGCATTTTACTTTTGTTTCTACACTTATCTTCCATATATTATAACATTATGTAAAAGCTTTTTAAAGGGCAATCTTTTTGTTTTTTGCTATTTTGTTGCTTTTTTTGTTGATAATTGCTAATATGTGGTAAAGAATAAAATTAAAGACCAATAACGGATGGTAAGTATATGAATGATTTAATAAATGTATTAATCGTGGATGATAATTCTGTAAATCGAATTGCTGCGAAAAGTCAGCTCTTGTCGTTTCAAGTTAATGTATTAGAAGCTGACAGTGGAGAATGTGCGATTCAAATCGTTAAAAATGAGAAAATTGATATCATCTTTATGGATATCTTAATGCCTGAAATGGATGGAATTCAGACCACCAGATATATTCGCATGTTAGATAAAGAAAATCGAATCAAAATCATTGCAACGTCTGGAACGGAAATTCAGAATCAGGAACAGTATTTAAAGATTAATAAATTTGATTCTATATTACTCAAACCATTAAAAATATCGGAAATTTTGGAGTGTCTTTCTCAATGGTTTGATTTAGCATATGATACGGTTAAAATGGAAACAGAGAGAAAAGAAATGTGTACTTATGGTATTCTTTCTAAGTTCTTTGGGAGGATTCAAGATCTGGATCTGCAAGAAGGGTTAAAGTACGCTCATCATAGCCAGGAATGCTATTTACGCGTGATGAAAACATCACTAAGACAATTAAATGATACAATTCATAGACTTCATGACCTTTTAAAAATAAAAAACAATAAGCAGATTTATCTTCAGTTGCATTCGATCAAGAGTGTTTTTTTTTATTTGGGTGCACAGGATTTAGGAAAAAAAACTAATGATTTCGAGACTATTTTCATGCAAAGGAATGAAAATAACTCGAATAATAGTATTTACATAAAAAGCATGCAGGATTTTCAATTATTTATTCAACGTATAACTATATTTCATAATGAACTCGAACAAGCGATTCAAGCATATGATAGTAGTATAAATAAAGAACAAAATGAGACCAACGAGACAGGTGGTTCAATTGATGAAATCAATCAATTGATCGAAATGATTACATTGCATGTTTATCGCTTTGAATATGTAGAAATTATGAATGGATTAAAATCCTTAGAGCAGATTGTAAACGAAAAGGGACGATACTATGTATCAGAAGCAATCGCTGCAACGGAAGATTTTAACTATGATAAAGTAAAGGCAATGTTAGTTGGTTGTTGGAATGAAGTCAATGATCAATAATAATAGAGAAAACATAAAATTAGACAGAGGAGAAGCCCGGTAGAGGGGGAGGGTTACTGCCGGGCTTTGTTTTATGAAAAAAAATATCTTGTAAACTTTTTAAAAAGTAAGTATGAAGGAATTTCTTTTCTTTAACTTATGAGTTTATTATAAATGAAATTTGTGAGTATTGTATGGCTAACTTATGAACAATTTGTGAATGTTTTTGTGCTTTTCCAAAATTTCAAAAAATTACAAAGATAAATGGTCTACTGCATGCAAATACTAACATTATCAAAATGATAGTTTCCACTGAAAGGATGTGGGGATATGATGAGTGTATTTCGACGCCTGATCCGGCGAGAATTAGGTGAAAAAAGTTATAATAAATACTTCACCTATATACAAAAGAATCTAAGAGAAAGGTCCTTAGAAAGTAGAGAAGTCTACGAAGATATTTATTATCGTTTAAAAGATAAAGACATTGAATCCATCGCCCATATGCATGATCGATTGAATGAAGCAATGCTATTATCATTTCGTATTAGCAAGACCTATATTTTTGCAGTAATAGTATACCTGTTAGGTTCGATTTTCATTCTATCAAGACATTTACTGCCAGTGATCACAATCTCTTCTGTGACGATCATGAGTGTGTTATTTTTGATAAAGACGTATGAATTTGTGATTAATAAATACTGTTTTATTGATGCACAGATTGTGCTAGTATACAAATCAGTTTTGGAAAAGATTATATTAAGTCATGTAAAAAACAAAAATATATAGTAGTAAGAGCCAAGATATTGTAAAAAGATATCGTGGCTTTTTTGTTAATCAAATTCTTCTTTTTTAAAAGCTTAGCACATAAGATTTAGTCACATGCGCAGAACAAAAACAATGCGGAAATACACATTTTTATTCTAACTCTTGAATAATATAGTGTTAACGTTTATAATGTCTAAAGCCATATGGTGCGAAACATTTTTTGGATGAAGGAAAATGGATTCGATAATAGGGAATACGGTGAAAAACCGTAACAGCCCCCGCTACTGTAAATGAGGAGTGGACTGCATATATGTCATTGTAGTTAGAGCGTCGTGATATTTGAATGCTCCGTAAATGTTATTGTTCTAACTATGAGAAGACTGTAGTTGGTATCATGAGTCAGGAAACCTGCCATATGAGTAAAATTAACTCGCACTCGGGGGAGAGCGAAAGAAGGAGTATTATATGAAATTAAAAGCAAAATGGTTAGTTCTAGTACTAATGCTTACCATGGTATTTACTGCTTGTGGTAAGAGCACAACAAATGACAAAGATGCAACACCATCTACGGAAGCAACTGTAACTGAACAGCCAATGGTAACGGAAGAACCAGAAGTAACACAGGAATTAAAGGTTGTATCTTTTTCTCCTAGTATTACAGAGATTATCTATGCATTAGATGCTAAAGACATGCTTGTTGGTAGAACAGATTACTGTGATTATCCAGTGGAAGCGTTAGCAACAGAAAGTATAGGTGATTTTTATTCGCCAGATGTTGAAAAGATTGTTGGATTAGAACCTGATATGGTGCTAACTTCTACACTTTGGACAGAGGATGTCGCGCAGAAATTTAAAGAAGCAGGTATCGAGGTTGTTGTTATAAATGAAGCATCCAAAGTGGATGATGTTTATCATTTGATAACGAAACTAGGTGAATTACTTCATAAAGAAGAAAAAGCAGCCGAAATCGTGGATGGGATGAAGAAAGATTTAGAGGAACTTACAGCTAAAGTAAGTTTATTAGATAAAACATCGGTATACTATGTTTTAGATTATGGCGAATATGGTGAGTATACAGCTACAGGTGATACTTACATCAGTCAGATGTTAGAATTAGCTGGTGGCGAAAATATTGCAAAAGATGCAACTGGTTGGACTTACACTCTTGAAAGCTTAATTGAAAACGATCCAGAAGTGATCATCATCAATGAAGAAAGACTAGATGATTTTATGGCTCAAGAAAACTATAAAAATTTAAGTGCGGTAAAGAACAACAAAGTTTATGGCATTGATGATGATCTTTTAACTCGTCAGACCAATCGTACAATCGAAGGAATTCGTACAATTGCTAAGATGCTCCATCCAGAGGCATTTGAACAATAGAAAAGAGGGTGAGTATGAAAAAACGAAAAGTAATGATCAGTAATATCATTATGTGTTTCATACTAATCGCATCGATCATCATGGCAGCATCCATTGGATCCGCTTCCTTAACAGTTCGGGGATCTTTACAGATTATTCTGTCGAGAGTCCCGATTGTGCGTCATTTCATATCACTTGAAGGAATCAAACCAACATTTGAGATCATTGTATGGAATATCCGAATTCCAAGAATTCTGTTAGCTGGATTATGTGGTGCCTCCTTATCTTTAGTTGGTGTATGTTTTCAAGGACTATTTCGTAATCCACTGGCGGATCCGCAAATCATTGGTGTATCTTCTGGAGCAGCCTTGGGAGCGACCTTAGCAGTATTGTCCGGAGTTTCTGTATCCTTCGCTGGCCTGAGCGGAATTGGACTATTTGCATTTTTGGGTGCGATTGTTACGGTAGTATTAGTATATCGAATCTCCTGTACTGGCAATCGAGCGCCAGTCGTTCATATCATTCTGACTGGCACCGCAGTCAGTTCCATGTTATCGGCAGTCATTTCGTTACTATTATGTATGCGAAGAGAAGACTTAGAGAAAATATATATGTGGACGCTTGGAAGTTTTTCAGGGGCGACAATGAATAAAGTCATTTTTCTGTTAATCTTCCTTGTTATCTGTGGAGTAATCATTTTCATCTTTGCCAAAGATCTGGATATGATCTTAACCGGAGAAGAAGCAGCAATGAGTCTTGGTGTTGATACCGTTATGGTGAAAAAAATCTTGATTGTGGTAGCGTCGGTGTTAGTTGCGGTTTCAGTTTCTGTTAGTGGGACCATCGGATTTGTTGGATTGATCATTCCACATATCGTACGTCTCATCTGTGGACCAAAACATAGAAAGTTAATGCCATTAGCGGCATTGACCGGAGCAGTGTTTTTAATCTGGTGTGATACAATCGCACGAACTATACGTTCCCCAGGAGAGATACCAGTCGGTGTGGTAACAGCATTATGCGGTGCACCATACTTTTTGTATTTGTTAAACCGTTCTAAGAAGAAGGTGGTGTAACTATGAAAAGTAAGCTAGAGTTACATGTGGAAGATCTGTCATGGAAAGTGGAAAATGAAAAGCTTATTCTAGATGAAATTACAATGACGTTTCTGAAAGGTGGTTTTTATGGAATTTTGGGACCGAATGGTTCTGGAAAGACCTCCTTGATGCGACATTTACTAAGATTAATCGAAGCAAAGTCAGGGAGAATCTCACTTAATGACAAGAAGCTGAACACTTATAAACGCAAAGAACTTGCTCAAAATATCGCATTGGTACCTCAGAATACCAATATCGATACCAATTTTACGGCATATGATATTGTCATGATGGGGAGAGCTCCTTATCAGAAACGATTTGAAGAATCAAACAGTAATGATCAGAGGATTGTTAAAGAAGCAATGGAGATGACTAACTGTTACCACTTAAAAGATGAAATCTATTCAAACTTAAGTGGTGGAGAAGCGCAGCGCGTTATTACTGCAAGAGCGATTGCACAGCAGACACCATGGCTGGTATTAGATGAACCGATTTCTCATCTAGATATTCGATATCAGATCGAATTGATGGAGCATCTAAAGCAGTTGAATGCAGAACGAGGAGTATCGGTATTAGCTGTTCTACATGATATTAATATCGCAGCAAGTTATTGTAAGCAAATAGTATTAATGAAAAATTCAAAGATTGTGGCATATGGACCGACTGAGGAGATATTGACAAAAGAGAATCTGGAAGAAGTATTTGAGATGAGATTTATGGAGATAGAGCAACCAGGATTACAAAAAACTCTGTTTTTTGCGGACATCCATAATAAGAACTGATTATTAAAGAAGAACGAGAAAAAGGCTGTGAAAAACAGTCAAAAGAGCAACGTGTAGATAGAAGGGAAATCTCATTATAATTTGGCTAAGTCCGGCCGATAGGGAAAGGCAGCCAAATTTTAATGAGATTTTCTCGATTCTCTACACGTTGCTCTTTTTTAACTGTTTTTTCACAGCATACGACTTCTTCTAATTTTGTTACGCTGTTTTATATCAAACATTGCCTGATCCGCGAGCTTGAGATAATCATCTAGTCCATGTTGGCGATCCACCGTGCCGTGCCAGTAACCGATACTGATGGAAATCTCGTATGGTTTCTCTGAAACCTCATTATATGCTTTT
>JAQXNU010000194.1 GCA_029098165.1 Clostridiales bacterium | reverse complement strand
TATCAGGGATACGGGATGGTCAGTAGTAATTGCTACCGTAATACCAGCTTTATTTAGAATACCAGCAGTTTTAAATGCCATATTTTCAACTTCGATTTTACTGCGGGAAGCGAGATCAGGTCCAACGATTGCAGGAAATCCGGTTTCCTTAATTTTATTAACGATAAGATGACCTTCACTGCAGTGATCTAGGGTGAGGTCAACATCAAATTCTTTTGCTATACGGATTGCGGTAATAATATCGTCGGTACGGTGAGCATGTGCTTTTAGTGGTATTTCTTTTCGAAGAACAGGGAGATAGCATTCCAAATGAAAGTCCTCCTCAAAGTCGTCCCCTTTTTCTTGAGCTTTCTGCTTCTTTTTGTAGTATTGCTTTGCTTTAAATAATTCTTCTCGAAGCATGGCAGCAATGGACATTCGGGTTGTTGGTAGTACATCTTTATCGCCATATAGTGTTTTTGGGTTCTCACCAAAGGCAACTTTCATAGCAGCAGGTTGAAGTACGACCAAATCATCGATTCTTCGGGAACCACAAGTTTTCATAAACATAAACTGCCCACCAACAATATTACTGCTTCCTGGTCCAACCATGACGGAAGTAATTCCCGCTTTGACAGCTTCGTGAAATGCAGCATCCATTGGATTTACAGCATCTAAAGCTCGAAGATAAGGTGTGATTGGATTGGCACATTCATTACAGTCGTCCCCTTCCTTTCCCGTTTTTTCTTCTGTAATACCGATATGGCAGTGGGCTTCAATAATCCCCGGAAGTACAAAGAGACCAGTAGCATCAATGATCTGGTCAGGATTATGTTTGGAAGTATCAATAGAGGAAGAGACTTCTTTTATGATACCATCTTCAATTAAAATATCTCCTGGGCTATATATGGTTCCAGTATTGTCAAGATCATCGGTATTTAGTTCTCGATGAGTTTGATTCATGGTTAATACGATTCCTTGTTTTATTAATAGCTTCATTTATATTTACCTCTATTACCAATTAATTTATGATGAAGACAGTTTATAGAGGTATTATGTCCCCAAAATTGCGATTCCAAGCGAAATTTTTTAAGTTGATATGTAAAAAAGTGTAGAGGTATGATATGATAATGGAGATTAGTATATCATTATGTGGTAAAGGAGGAAGCATCATTGCGAAAAGATTGGGATAACTATTTTATGGATATTGCATTTGAAGTTGCAGAACGTAGTACATGTGAGAGATTGCATGTAGGTGCCTTGCTTGTAAAGAATAAAAGAATCAAAGGAACTGGCTATAACGGCAGCCCAAAAGGCTTACCTCACTGTCAAGATGAAGGATGCTTTATGGTAAATAATCATTGTGTTAGAACAATTCATGCTGAGGTAAACTGTTTGATGGAGGTTTCTCCAGATGATCGAGAAGATGCAACCTTATATGTAACACATACACCATGTCCAGAATGTCAAAAAGTGATCATCAATTCTGGAGTTAAACGTGTTGTATTTGCAAAAGAGTATAAACCACAGATTAACTGGTTCCAGTATGCCGATTGGATTGAACTAGTTGATTTAGGGAGAGACAAAGATAAATAATACATTTTCATGCGTTAGTTCATATCACATGTAAGAGCGTAGTGAGAGTAAAAAGATTTTAAAAAAGCAGCTGCAAAATAAATTTGCAGCTGCTTTTTTATATATATAATTAGAAGAACGAACAATTAGCAAAATGGATTCTCAGTTGGATATAACATACCCTTTGGCTGGTTGAATCCAATATCAGTTACTCCAAGATATTTGAATACTTCGAACATAACCTTTCCGTATTTACCAAAAGCAACAGCACCATGATGAGGATAATTCTTCTCAACTAATACGTGACGGTAGAAGCGCCCCATTTCGTTGATTGCGAATACACCGATGGAACCGAAAGAATGTGTAGCAACTGGTAATACTTCACCTTCAACGACATAAGCACGAAGCTTAGCATCTGCTGTAGACTGAAGACGATAGAATGTAATTGCACCAGGAGCGATATCACCTTCCAAAGTACCTCTTGTGATATTTGGCTCTTGATCTGGCTCAAGGCTTCTTGCCATGATCTTCTGATTTCTCATTGTACCAGAAGATAACTTGCAGATTGCAGTGTTACCACAATGGAAGCCCATGAATGTATCAGATAACTCATAATTGAATTTACCTTTAATATCATTTTCATATAAATCAGCAGGAACTGTATTGTTAATATCAAGTAATGTAACAGCATCTTGGCTGACACATGTACCGATGTATTCACTGATTGCACCATAAATATCAACTTCACAAGCAACTGGGATACCTTTGCTTGTTAAACGGCTGTTAACGTAGCATGGTACAAAACCGAACTGAGTTTGGAAACTTGGCCAGCATTTGTTAGCGAATACAACATATTCTCTAGAGCCTTTGTGAGCTTCCATCCAGTCAAGTAAAGTAAGTTCATACTGAGCAAGTTTTGGAAGGATACCAGGCATCTTATTACCAACACCTAATTCTTTTTCCATATCAGCGATTACAGCTGGGATTCTTTCATCATTTGCATGCTCGTTAAATGCAGCATATAAGTCTAATTCGGAGTTCTCTTCGATTTCAACACCTAAGTTGTAAAGCTGTTTGATTGGAGCATTACAAGCTAAGAAATCCTGTGGACGTGGTCCGAAGGAGATAACTTTTAAGTTGTTAAGACCGATGATAGCACGAGCGATTGGAAGGAATTCTTCCATACGATCTGCAATTTCTTCTGGTGTTCCAACTGGATTCTCAGGAATATATGCTTTGATGTTTCTTAATGCTAAGTTATAGCTTGCATTTAGCATACCACAGTAAGCGTCACCACGTTTGTCAGCTAAGATAGAAGTAGATTCTTCTGCTGCAGCTACAAACATCACTGGGCCATCAAAATATTTAGCTAATAAAGTTTCAGTTGTCTCTGGTCCGAAGTTTCCTAAGTAAACAACTAATGCATTACATCCAGCTTCTTTAATAAAAGCTAATGCTTCTTTCATATGTATCTCATTTTCCATAGTAACCGGACATTCAACAACTTCTAAACCTTTTTTACGATATGCAGCTACAACGGCTTCACGTCTGCTCTTGGATAATTCCATAGGGAAGCAGTCACGACTTACAGAAGCAATAGCTAATTTGATATTAGGAATATTATTCATTATGTAAATCCTGCCTTTCTTTTTGTGACTAAAAGGAAATGACTTCGTAGAAAAGTACTTCTTTTAGTCATTTAGTTTAGTTATTATACTAATTCAATTATAGAAGTAAACTGGGAACTTGTCAATCATTTGTAAGGATATTTTTCAGTAGTTTTTATATTGATTTTTGCAAGTATGAAAATGGGGAATTGAGGGAGGTGAATTGCTGAACTAGTTGTCTGTGAATTAACTTTGGATCAGTTGCTTAGCAACTGTAATCATTTACAAGTCAGAAAGTTTATGTTAATTTTTTGATTTATTATGACAATATAAAATATTTTTGGTTGAAAATATCCATTATTTTTTATATAATAATTAATATAGTAAAAAAATATATATAGGAAAAGATTGGCTTTACATTAGGAGGTTGGAATGAAACCATTTTTTACGAAAGAGGAAAAGGCAAAAAAGGTAGCCGTGAAGAAAACGTTATTGAAAAGCAATCTAAAAGAAGAATTAAAACTTCAGGCAGATGAATGGAAAGAGAGGCCTGAAAAGAAACTTCGGAAAGGATTTTTGGGAAAGGTTAACTCAATTCAGGTTAAGTTAATTGCTTCTATCTTAATACCGATCGTATTTATCGTTATCTTAGGTATTGTCTCTTATAATAATGCGTCCGATGCATTAACGAAAAGCTATAAAGAATCAACATATAGTTCAGTTGTGACAACAAAGAACTATTTTGAATTAGCAACAAGTGCAATTGAATTAAGACTTACACAGCTGAAAAATTACGATAGTTTAAAGAGCTATTATTCTGGTACATATAAGGATAATAATGGGGAACAAATGCTTCTCTATAAAGAGATTAAGACATATGTTCAAACAACGGTATTTACGGACAATCTTATGTCAAATATCGGTATGTTTTGTAAAAAGGGAGATCCTTTCTGTTCTCATGGTAGATTTGAACTACCAGGACAGCAACTGGTTGAAGGATTCCTTCAAACAGAGGTGGGGCAACAAGTAAAAGATGCTCAAGGTGGATTTGTTTGGACAGGCCGACATGATTTTTATGATGAGAGTTTAAAGATTGATGCAAGTAAGCCAAAGATTCCATATGCGTTTTCAGTATCTAGTGCTTTCTTAGGTAACGGAATCACACAGCTTGGATACATTTTTGGTGATTTGAGCTATGATCTCGCAGTAGAACAGCTTCGTTCTATGGAAGTGGGAGAGGATAGTGTCTTCGCTGCGATTGCTGCAGATGGATTTGAAGTTTCCAATCGTGAAGGTTGTGAAGCTTTGATTGCAACTCAAGACTTTTATCGAGAAGCGATTGCAAAGGAAGACCGAGAAGGAATTCTGGATGTGAATTATCATGGAGAAGAGTATTTATTTACGTATGCAAAGGTTGCAGATACAGGAATTGTGGTATGTGGACTTGTGCCATACAGTTATCTGACAGAAAAAGCTAGGCCAATTCTTGTAACAACAGTGATCTTAGTATTGATTGCTATTGCAAGTGCGGTTGTTGTTGGCACAATTCTTGCGACTGGAATGGGCAGAACGATTCATCGAATCATTAAGGTAATGAAACAGGCATCGGAAGGTGATCTGACGGTATCGGTAGTATGCCATCGAACCGATGAGTTTAGAGTATTATCTGATAGTGCAAATCATATGATTAGTAATATGAAGGCATTAATTGATGAAGTAAATACAGTAAAAGAAAGTATGAATCTCTCCACAGCTGAGGTAGTGAACTCAACGGAGGATTTATCCATTGCTACAAAGAATATATCGAATTCCATCGAGGAGATTCGATTAGGTATCGTACAGCAGGCAGAAGATTCTGAAAAGTGTCTAGAACAGTCGGAAGAGCTTGGAAGCAGAGTGAAAGCAATGTCAGATCATATTCATAATATCGAAGCTTTAACGATAGGTTCAAAGGATATTGTAGCAAAAGGTGTTGTTGCAATTAATGATCTTAAAGTAAAATCGGATCAGACAAAGGCAATAACAACAAACGTAATTGCAGATATGGATTCTTTAAGCAAGGAATCAGATTCTATTGGTGTAATCATCAATGTGATCAACGATATCGCAGAGCAGACAAACCTATTATCCTTAAATGCGTCAATTGAAGCAGCAAGAGCTGGCGAAGCTGGGCGAGGATTTGCGGTTGTTGCTGACGAGATTCGAAAACTTGCAGAGCAGTCAATCAATGCTTCTGGAAAAATAGCATCCATCATTCGAAACATTCAGGAAAAGACGGTTCATACGGTAAATACCGTTAAGGTGTCCGATGAGATTGTAAAAACACAATCTGTATCATTGGATAAAACTATTGAATTGTTTAGTGAAATCAATGAATCTGTAGATGATATTGCTATGAAGTTAAAAGATATTCTTACAGGTATTCAGGATATTAAAGAGGCTGAGGCTACAACCGTTGGTGCCGTAGAGAGCATATCAGCGGTATCGGAGGAAACTGCAGCTGCTTCTGAGGAAGTGGATAATGCAGCTAGCCGTCAGGTTGAAAATGTTGAAAAATTAGAAGCAATCACAAAGAATTTAAATTGCGAAGCAGAGAAGTTAGATCGAGCATTAGCGATATTTAAGGTATAATCATCTCAAAGGGGGGTGAAAAAACAGCAAAAAGAACAATCAGGAGAAAGGTAGAGAATCACCTTAGCATTTGGTTAGCTTTCCCTGGCAGACGGAGTTAACTAAAATCTATTGTAATTACCGACTCTTAAGATACTCTTTTTTGCTGTTTTTCACAGCCCCTTTTCGTGAAAGGAGGAAGTATATGAAGTTACCTGAAATGTTATATGAAGTCAACATGGCATCGACTGCAACACGTTTACTGCTATCCTTATTATGTGGTGGAATACTTGGAATTGAGCGAGGAAGGAAAAAACGACCTGCAGGATTTCGTACCTATATGCTTGTTTGTATGGGGTCAACACTTGTAATGATCACCAATCAATATATGATGACAAGATATCCGAGCATTGATCCGGCACGTATGGGAGCTCAGGTAATCAGTGGAATCGGTTTTTTAGGTGTGGGAACCATCATTGTTACAGGACGTAATAAAGTTAGGGGACTAACAACTGCCGCTGGATTATGGGCAGCAGCATGTGTCGGTCTTGCAATAGGAATTGGGTTCTATAGTGGAGCGCTGATTGGGTGTGTATTAACATTTTTTGTTATGGCTATGTTACATAATCTCGATGATAAAGTAATGTCATCCACCAGAGTGATCAATTTATATGTTGAGTTATCAAAGTTTAATCTAGTCGGAGGTTTCTTAAAATATGTAAAAGAGAACGACCTCAAAGTTAGTGATATGGAGTTTAGCTGTGAAAATGATATCTCGAAGGAAGGGATAGGACTTTTGCTAACGATACGTTCTCTTAAAAAACGTTCTCACATAGATACATTAGAGCTTCTAAGCAAGGCAGAAGGTGTCGTTTATATTGAAGAATTATAGGAATAATTTTTCTGTAGTTTGTCGGAAAACAAATTGCTTTTAAGTGGTATGTAAGTGCTTACCATGATATAATTACAGAAAATAGGAGTGGGTAAGATTATCACGATCAATTACTCATATTGAAAAGTAACACCATATACTAGGAGGATAAAACGTGGAAGTAATTGTAAAGTATATTAATGAATTGCTCGATAAGAGTACACCTGAATGTCCAATGTGGAATATAGAAAAACTAAAACAAGGGCTAAAATCGGAATGGAACTATATTGATGGATGTATGATCAAGGCTGTGCTTGAGATGTATGCCATCACTCAGGATAGAAAATATTTTGAGTTTGCGGATTCATTTATCGATTATCGCGTTAGAGAAGATGGTTCCATTGACGGTTATCATATAGAAAAGTTTAATATTGATGATATCAATGCGGGCAAGACGTTATTTGAATTATATGATTTAACAGGGAAAGAGAAGTATCGTAAAGCAATCGATCATGTTTATGAACAGGTGCAAAAGCAACCAAGAACCAAG
>JAQXNU010000193.1 GCA_029098165.1 Clostridiales bacterium | reverse complement strand
TACAATCTTGTGCCAGATTGCAAGTTTCTGTTCAGGTGATATTGCTACATATTTGAATTTAATTGGTAAAGTTGCTTCTCTGTTAACTGGTGCAGGAATTGGTTGTGGAGTTGCCTATAAATTTAAAGAAAGTCCACTAGTCGTTGTCTCTGCTGCAGTTGCTGGTCTTGTCGGTGCTTACGCATCCCAAATCATCAATGGCAATATCTTAGAAGGCAATCTTATGTCCTTAAAAGTTCCTGGAGAACCACTTGGTGCATTCGTTGCCGCATATATCGCAATTACCATTGGACATTTAGTATCTGGAAAAACAAAAGTTGATATCATCCTTACACCAGTTGCTTCGATCCTATCGGGATCTGTTGTTGGTCTATTCGTTGGACCTGGAATCTCCAAGTTTATGACTGCCATCGGCAATTTAATCAACTGGGGCGTGGATCGTCGCCCAATCCTTATGGGTATTGTTGTTGCTGTTATTATGGGTATGGTTCTAACTCTTCCAATCAGTTCAGCTGCCATTGGTATCTCTCTTGGTTTAACCTCGATCGCCGCTGGTGCTGCCTGTGCAGGTTGCTGTGCTAACATGGTTGGTTTTGCAGTTGCAAGTTATCGAGAGAATAAAGTAGGCGGTTTAATCGCTCAGGGCGTCGGTACAAGTATGCTTCAGGTACCAAATATCGTGAAAAAGCCAATTATCTGGCTACCTGCGATTCTGTCCAGCGCCATCGTAGGACCAATTTCCGCAGTAATTGGTATGACAAATAACGCAGTTGGATCTGGTATGGGTACTTCAGGCCTCGTCGGTCAGATCAATGCATACGACAGTATGGTTCCTACTTTCGGTACCGTTCCAACCCTATTACTTATCATTGGTATTCACTTTGTATTACCAGCGATTCTTTCCTTTGGAATTTCTGAATTCATGAGAAAGAAAAATCTCATCAAAGATGGAGATATGTTACTAGCGAACTAAATAGTATCTTGATATGAGAAAAGGGGCTGTCAGCCCCTTTTCTCAGTTGATTTATTCTGTTAAACTATATTGTGTAAACTTACCGTCTTCAAATATCATATATCCATGAACCGTTCCTTCTTTCGGAATAGAAACAGAACCTGGATTCACATAAGTGATATCTCCAACCTTACGATTCGCAGTTACATGCGTATGACCATGAAGAAGGATATCTCCCTTCTTAAGTGGAGGAAGATTATTCTCATTATAAAGATGTCCATGAGTTGCAAATATCGTAATCCCATCTACATACAACATAATATAATCCGCCATACAAGGAAACTCTAATACCATCTGATCCACTTCTGCTTCACAGTTACCACGTACACATAAGATTTCATCTTTCATGTCATTTAACATAGCAATGACTTGCTTTGGATTATAATCCTTTGGTAAATCGTTGCGTGGTCCATGATATAACAGATCACCTAATAATAATAATTTATCAGCCTTTGCTGCTTTATATGCTTCTAATAATTCCTTACAATAGTAAGCGGACCCGTGAATGTCCGATGCGATCATTAACTTCATCTTCAACTGTTGCCTCCATTGACCTGTACTACTTCCTGTGCTAAACTTACCTTAAATTAATCACTGCTTACAAAATATAATAAGAGTAGCAGATTCATTAATTAGCAAAGAAGGTTATTTTTATGATATCAACTATTATTTTGATTGTAAACATTTTATTTATTCTATGCTTTATCATCGTTCTTATCGCACCTGGGCGCAGCACTTGCGAAATGAGAGCACCCTTCCAAAACCGAAATATTGCTCATCGCGGATTACATACGAAAGATAAAAAAATCCCTGAAAACTCAATGGCTGCATTTCAAGCTGCGATTCAGGCTGGTTATGGCATCGAATTTGACATACAGCTAACCAAAGATGAACAAATCGTTATCTTTCATGATGATACGCTAAAACGTGTATGTAACATTGAAGGACGTGTTGACGATTATACCTTTAAAGAACTTCAGGCCTTCCCTCTTTGTAATACAAAAGAGAGAATTCCTCTTTTTTCTGAATTCTTAAGCTTAGTCAATGGTCAGGTTCCATTAGTCGTAGAACTAAAAAATGGCCGTAAGAACGACCTATTGTGTGAGAAAGCTTATGCTATGCTGAAAGAATACTCTGGTGAGTTTTGTATTGAAAGTTTTAACCCGCTGATCGTTGCTTGGTTTAAACGAAATGCTCCACATATCTTACGTGGTCAGTTAAGTGCTCCTTCGAAAGAATTCAAAGGTCAGGTCAGCCGACTACAAGCCTTTGGATTAAGCCATCTCTTATGCAATTTCGTCACTCGTCCACATTTTATCTCTTACCATAAAGAAAAACGTTCTCTTCTTGTAAAGCTAGCCGACCGTCTTGGTGCTATGAGAGTTGTCTGGACCGTCCGTGATCAGGACGATATTGCTGCCATCGAGGCCCGTAATGATACTGTGATCTTTGAATTTTATCATCCACCAATGAAATTCTGACCATCAAATAAAAAAAGAAGAACCTGTGAAAAATAGAATAAAAATGAGCGAAAAGGGAGAGGCGGGACTCACATTTGAATTTGGCTTAGTCCGGCCGAAAGGGAAAGGTAGCCAGATTTAAATGTGAATCCTGATCTCTCCCTTTTCGCTCATTCTTCTGTTTCTTCACAGATCCTTCTTTTTTACCTTATTTTACAATTTCTGGTTTTGAATTATAGTTCACAATAAACTTTTCTTCCTTAGAAGATAATATTAATGCTATATTTTTATTCACATTTGCATTTCTTCCTTGTTTACGTACATAGATTGTACTTCCTTCAGGAACGGTAGAGGAAGAAAGTTTCTTTACTTTAGAATCGGTTACCTGTTTCCATGTTACTTTTGACACATCATATTCTGCACCTGGTTTTACGATACAGTAACTATATGGAGTTTGCTTGGTTGCATTTAAAAACTGTAAGCAGAACTTTTTATTCTTACTACTTTCTTCCGTATAGTAAGAAATCTCATTCGATTTGTTAACTTCAGGTGCTTTGGCTTGGCCTGGAATTGTAACAAATGCAGACTTTGAATATGACTTGCTTGATGTAGCAGCTACACGTATTTCAATTGTTACCGTATGACCACCATTTTCATATAAAGCACTTGGTGCAATCTCCTCAACGGACATTCCCTTTTCACAGTCCACCCATTTATTCTTACTTGTATCAAAATACTCCATTTTTGCAGTTGTATTTAATATAAGCTTGGATGCATTTACGGAAACGGATGGGGCATTTGCACGTTTAGGTAACGTAACCGTAACTTCTTTACTTGGACGCTCTCCTGTATTTAAAGTATCTGTTCCTGGCTTCTGTGGGATACGGAAAATGATCTTTGCACCCTTACATGAGAAACTCTCAACTGTTTTCATAAAGCTTTTATACTCTGAAGTATTCGTATTCATTGGAACCTGATACCAATGGTGATCTGATGATTTTCTCCACTGGAAATACTCCGCAGAATCACAATTTGTAAATGTAAAATCTTCATCTGCTTTGTTATAAGTTACTTTTACTGAAGTATCTTTTCCAGGTATTGTGACAGGCACAACAGTCGCAACTTTATCCCCTTTAAAGTAGATTGTCTTATCTGCATTACTTGGAATCCATGAGATATCCATCAAATAGTACTTATTATCTGAAGATTTCTCTCCTTCGACTTCATACCAATTCTTCTTATCTGATGAGAAATATACAATTGAATTTTGATTAATGTTAACTTCCATTGTCAGCTCATCATAATCCGTTTTCCCAATCGTAATTGCTGTTGCAGTCGCATCTGCTTGCGCCTTAATTGTTGGTGCTGCAAGAAAGACGGTTAAAAACAATACTACCGCAAAGAATGATTTCCATATGCTCTGTTTCATTTTCAGCACCTCCTTAGTTCTTTTTAATGATTGTTAACTTACATCCCTTATCAATAACAAAACCATTGCTTAACTTAATCTCAATATTCGCTGTTTTACTTGCTTGACCGCCTGTTGTTAACTTGTTGATCTTTGGATTAGAAAGAGCAATTGTTGCTACACCGCCAGAAATCTCAGCAGATTTCATAATAGAAATTCCATCCCATGTTACATCCGAAACACCAACATCGTAAGTCGGACTAAAAATGTTTAACTTCAAGGAGAAAGTAACCACTTCTTTTGTAATAGAAGATGTTGTCTTATCCTCATTTGTAATTGTCTCTGTCTTTGTTTCTTCCAGACTGCCTTCCGTAATGGAGTAAGCAACTGGTGCTGCTTCGACTGTAGCGGTCTCAACTAATTCAATTGTTACTGCATTCTCTATTTTTTCACCATTTGATAAATAGATAATCAAAGGTACTGCAGCATTTCTCTTTGTTATAGCTGAATTCTTCTCAAACATACCTACGTTTACAGTAACGACTGCTTTACGGATTTTTTCGTGTTCCTGATTGAATTTTTCATTATCGTAAGCAACACTATAATCGGTATTGGTTAATACATAACCATCATAAACCATCTTTGAAATCATTACTTCCTTACTTGTATCTTCGAGACCATTCTTGTCATGCTCATACATTTTTCCAAAATCTAAGTTAAATGTGAATGAATCAGGATCATTCTTTGTATCATTCGACTTGAAAACACGTTCGAAGTTTGCTGTATAAGTTTTATTATCTGTGTTATTAACTACGGTTTTGGGATAAATATATAATTTAATACCAGAAGTTTCAGAACTCTCAACTTCATCTCCATTTGCCAACGCGATTGTTCCAAATAAAGCTTGTTCTGTAAATTTGTCTAAACTTTCTGTGCTTGTGATCTTAGTAGTGATAATGTAATTGGATGCATTATTAGTATCTTTCATTACCGTACTCTTAAGTGTCGTCAATGTTCCCTTGGTATCTCCATATTTATCTTTAAACTCAATGGAAGATACCGTTGTCTTGGTTGGGCTATTGATCGTAAATGTTAAATAACTTGCAGCATCTTCCTCTTTTACATTTCCTGCAATTGCAACTAAAGTTGTTAGTTTATCTGTATTTGCTGGATTTGGATAACTTACACCAGTACTTCCAGTAACATCAAGTTCTTTTGAAGCAAATGCAAACTCAGTTTTATCTGTTTTTGCAATCGATTTCTTTCTAACATAAATATGGCTTCCTTCTTTTGCTTTCTCCTCCTTGATTGGGACTTTAGCAGAAGAAGTAATGCTTGTCCAAGTTAACTGCTGATAATCAAAAGTATCTTCTGGATTTACAATGGTATACTCAAATGGCTGAGTAGCACTTGCTGACTTCACTGTTAGATCAAGGGAAGACGAACTTGTATACTCTAAGCTAATACCATACGTATCCTGACTTGGAGGTCCTGCCTGAACTGGTACCGTTACCGTTGTAACTCGAGAGGCTGCCGTAGAATTTGTGGCATTGATTCTAAACTGTAGTTTTACTTCTTTTTGTGTTCCACCATATAGTACGCTTGGTGCAATATCGCTGATCATTAAGTCAGATGCTGTACTTACAGACTTCCAATCGGTTTCTGTATCATTTTCATTAACGATACGGTAGGAAGAATTCTTTTTCACTGGGATTAAAAACTTAGATCCATCGATTGTAATCGTTGGGGCTTCTGCTTTCTTTGGAATCGCAAGTGTTACTTCTTTGCTGGCTCTCTGTCCTGTAGTAAAGAGACCATTTGTAGTACCACCATTAACTGATTTTAGGCGAAGATATATTGTTGCACCCTGAGCACTTAGTCGTTCTAATTCAGAGATAAAGGCAGAAGAAGAGGTAATGCTCTTCCATATGTAACTATCCTTCTTTCTCCATTCAACGTCTTTTTCTTCTCCATTAGTATATGTCATTTCCTTTTTTACACGATTGTATTTTGCTTTAAAGTTAGTCACTTGCTTTGGAAGTACTACGGTTACCACACTCTGAGAATGGTCTCCCTTAAACTTAATCGTATAATTCGCTGAAACAGGAATCCATGAAATGTCCATTGTGATTTCCTGATTGCTTGATAAGGTTCCAGGAATCGCTTCCCACTTCTTCCCGGCTTTATCAGAGAAGAACACCTTGGTATCTCCTGGATTAGCTTTTATCGTTATAGTACTATCTTCATAATTTATTTTTTGTACGACAACTTTAACACTGTCCGCATTAACACCTGATGCTTTCCAGGCAAATGTTAAAATTACTGCAAAGAAAAGTACTGCCAAAGTTGTAATTCCTGCACGTAACTTCGATGAACGAATCATTATCTTTCCTCCTTTTTGTATCATGAACTTATGGTCTTTCCAGCATTCAAGACCAAACCGTTTCTCATTCAGAGGCCAACGGTATCTTTCATTCACTTATTATACTCGTTATTACCTTTATCGTCAATTTATGCCAACTTCCTTAGCCTTATTTCGCTTTATTTACTTAGAATTATAACAACTGCGAAAAACTGCAAAAAAGTATGAGCACAAGAGTCGGGGAATCATATTAGAATTTGGCTAAGTCCGGCCAAAAGGGAAAGGCAGCCAAATTCTAATATGATTCCCCG
>JAQXNU010000192.1 GCA_029098165.1 Clostridiales bacterium | reverse complement strand
TCTTTATATGCCTGGGAGCTAAATGGCTCAAAACCTGAAGTTGCTAGATCATCTGCTCCTACGCTTACACCTGTAATTGGTTTATCTCCACGATTTTCAATATCGAACGTTAACGTTATTTTCTGTCCTACTAATGGACTTGCTGGAGACTGTGATACATTTGTAATCACGACATCACTATTTTCCACTTTCTCGTCTGGCTTAATTATCGTAACAAAAAATGGTGCTGTTGCCTTCTTCGTATTCCCTTCCGAATCTATATAAGACACTTGAACTGTAATTTCATTCAGTCCTGCTGGTGCCGTATTGGTTACGAGTAAAGGAAGTGAAAACTTCGCCGTTTTATTCGCTGCAATATCTTTTAACGCAATTGTTTGACTTTCAAAATTAGGAACGATACCAGTTGTTACTCCAGTTCCTGAGATAATAGCAACTTCTACATTCGTTGCATCCTTTCTACCGATATTATTAATAATTCCGTTTAACTCAAGACTCTCTCCAACCTCTACTTCGCTATTGGCTGTTGTACTATTAATTACAAGTTTTGCATCATCGGATGCCTGAGTACTAGTTTTCTTAACTGTTAAATGAATATTCCTTGTAGAGGTATAAGAGGTACCGTCCGAATCCTTATACGTAAATACAGCCTTTATGTTTTTAATTCCATCCGTTGCAGTATTTAAAATCTTCATAGGTACGGATATCTCTTTTGAATATTTGGATTTGATATCTCCCAACTTAATGTTATCATTCGCATAGTTTGGAATAATATTGGTATCGCCAAAATCAAATGTTACATAAGAATTTAAAGCAGTAATTTCACCTTCATTTCTAACCTCAAAGGAAACATCGACATTATTACCGATTGCTGCGGAATCCTCATCATATGTAATACTGTTCATAACAAGCTGAGCTGGTTCCTTTTCTTTTGTAATCTTAGTGGTAATCGACAGATGTTGGGTAAGGTCATCTTGTGAAGCGTTTCCGTCCTTATCTATCATAAGGCCCTTCCATGTAATAGAGATATCGATTGGATATTCCTTAATTTTTGCACTTTCTTTTGTAGTAATATCAAAATTAATATATGTATTACCCGCCGTCTGAATTGCATACGCACCATCTGGTAATGTATCCGTCGTTAACTTAACCTTAGAAAACTTAAATGGAGCATTTTCATCTTCAGGTGTTACTGTAATTGTTGGATTGTAAATATACTCCGCTGTTGTCTTAACAGGAATTGAGATATGGGTGGTAGTACCAGGTACAACTTCCCACTCTTTTGCGGACGGATCCTGAATTTCAATGCGAGATGTAACCGTCTGTTCCGCGTAAGCCGGTTTCACAGTTCCAAATCCCGCTGCCATAATTGATAATGCCATCAACCATGCAAACATTTTTTTCTTTCTCATGAAATTATCCTCTTCTTTCCTTATTGTTTTTCAACTACATTATTTTCACTATCTATTACATTTCCTTCCCCCACAACGCTTCCGCCATCTGAAACATCCGTTAACGAATCGGATTCCATCTGTAACTGTTTTGCGTTTTCTTCCGCTTCTCGTTCCTGAGCCGGCTTATTCGCCTGTTCTACTGCTTTTGTTAAAGCCAATTCAGCAGCTGCAACCTCAATTGGATTCGTGATATCGGTTACCAGTTCAACACTTTGGATCTGACCATCTAGAATTCGAATGATCTTATCCGCAAAAGCCGCAAGTCGTGGATCGTGAGTTACCATAACAATTGTCTGGTTATTTTCCTTTGCAATTCTTCGGATGATCTGCATGACTTCCATTGTTGTTTTTGTATCCAGGTTACCTGTTGGTTCATCTGCAAACACAATCTCTGGTCTTCCAACGAATGCTCTAGCGATACCAACTCTCTGCTGCTGACCACCACTCATTTCCTTTGGCTTATGCTTTAATCTGGTACCCAGTCCAACCTCGATCAGCATCTTCTTTGCTGCTTTATGACGTTTCTTTGCGCTTACCTTTTTAAAGACTAACGGAAACTCAACATTCTCAATTGCTGTCATTGTATTGATCAGGTTATAAGATTGGAACACAAATCCCAGATACTTCTGTCGAAATCTTGCCAATTCATTTTCCTTCATCTTAGGTATATTTTTACCTTTTATCAAGATCTGACCAGAAGTTGTCTTTTCAATACCTGCCATCAGATTCAGCAAAGTTGATTTACCTGAACCAGAAGTACCAAGCAGGCAACAAAACTCACCTTTTCTAATCTCAAAACTCACTCCATTTACTGCTGTAATACGTTCTTTACCCATACGGTAAATCTTTTTCACATTCTTAACTTCGATAATATTTTCTAAAGCCTTTTTGGGATCCATTTCTTTACTTAGTTTTATTTCCACTCATACCCCCTCTTTCTACCATCGCACATGATTCTTCTCATCCTATAGTAACGGACATTTCTTAATAACATATTAGTGTAAATCTTACGTTTTTATGAATATTGCTATTTCAAGGTAAAATAATAGAGGATGGTCATTCAACGATACAACCATCCTCCAAAAACACTACCCTATTACAGCACGATTAGCTATGATTGATAAATTCGATAATGCAGTCTACACAGTTGTCAATTCCTATTGCATTACTCTTAATGGCAAGATGATAATTCTCTGCTCTTCCCCACTTTTCACTTGCATGGTAATTATAGTAATTCGCTCTTCTCTTATCAATTTTCAAAATATTTTCCTGTGCCTTATTCGGTGATAAATGATCCACTTCAATCGCTCTCTTAATACGGAATGCAACATCTGCCCAGATAAATACATTTACTACATTCTTCATATCCTTTAAGATATAATCCGCACAGCGTCCAACGATTACACATGGCCCCTCCGCTGCTACCTTTCGTATCACATCAGATTGTGCTAGATAAATTCGATCATCCAGTGATAAATGAGAAAATCCCAGTTCTTGATTTCCATAGGAGTTCATACCCATAGCAATGGAGTAAAGCAAACTATTGGTTGCCTTACTTTCCGCGTTTTCAAATGCAGCCTCAGCAAATCCACTTTCCTTTGCTGCTCTTGTAATGATCTCATTATCATAGAATGGTATTCCTAATTTAGCTGCAAGTTTAGCTCCAATTTCTCTGCCGCCACTGCCATACTGTCTGCTTATTGTGATTACTTTGTTCATAATAAACCTCCATCCCCAATTTCTTCGATCTACAGGATCA
>JAQXNU010000191.1 GCA_029098165.1 Clostridiales bacterium | reverse complement strand
TCTTTATATGCCTGGGAGCTAAATGGCTCAAAACCTGAAGTTGCTAGATCATCTGCTCCTACGCTTACACCTGTAATTGGTTTATCTCCACGATTTTCAATATCGAACGTTAACGTTATTTTCTGTCCTACTAATGGACTTTCTGGAGACTGTGATACATTTGTGATTACTACATCACTATTTTCCACTTTCTCATCTGGCTTAATGATCGTAACGAAAAATGGTGCTGTTGCATTCTTCGCATTTCCTTCCGAATCGATATAAGATACTTGAACCGTAATTTCATTCAGACCTGCTGCTGCCGTATTGGTTACAAGTAAAGGAAGTGAAAACTTTGTCTTTTTATTTGCTGCAACATCTTTTAACGCAATCGTTTGAGTCTCAAAATTAGGAACAATACCAGTTGTTACTCCAGTTCCTGAGATAATCGCAACTTCTACATCCGTTGCATCCTTTCTACCAACATTATTAATAATGCCATTTAACTCAAGAGGCTCTCCAACCTTTACTTCGCTATTGGCTGTTGTACTATTAATCACAAGTTTTGCATCATCGGATGCCTGAGTACTAGTCTTCTTAACTGTTAAATGAATATTCTTTGTAGAGGTATATTCCTCACCTTCGGAGTCCTTATACTTAAATACAGCCTTGATGTTTTTAATTCCATCCGTTGCAGTATTTAAAATCTTCATAGGAACTGTGATCTCTTTGGAATACTTCGATTTGATATCTCCCAACTTAATGTTATCATTCGCATAGTTTGGAATGATATTGGTATCACCAAAATCAAATGTCACATAAGAATTTAATGCTGTAATTTCACCTTCATTTCTAATCTCAAAGGAAACATCGACATTACTACCGATTATTGCAGAATCCTCATCATATTCAATGCTGTTCATGACAAGCTGAGCTGGTTCCTTTTCTTTTGTAATCTTAGCAGTAATCGACAGGTGTTGGGTAAGGTCGTCCTGTGAAACGTTTCCATTATTATCTATCGCAAGGCCCTTCCATGTAATTGAGATATCCATTGGATATTCCTTGATTTTTGCGCTTTCTTTTGTAGTAATATCAAAATTAATATATGTATTACCCGCTGTCTGAATTGCATATGCACCATCTGGTAATGTATCCGTCGTTAACTTAACCTTAGAAAACTTAAATGGAGCATTTTCATCTTCAGCTGTTACTGTAATTGTTGGATTAGGGATATACTCCGCTATTGATTTAACAGGAATTGAGATATGGGTGGTAGTACCAGGTACAACTTCCCACTCTTTTGCGGATGGATCCTGAATTTCAATACGAGATGTAACCGTCTGTTCCGCATAAGCCGGTTTCACAGTTCCCAATCCCGCTGCCATAATTGATAATGCCATCAACCATGCAAACATTTTTTTCTTTCTCATGAAATTATCCTCTTCTTTCCTTATTGTTGTTCAACTACATTATTTTCGCTATCTATTACATTTTCTTTTGTCACAATGCTTTCGATATCTGAACAATCTAATACATTTTCTTTGAGCATAGTACTTTCGCTATCTAAACTATCCAATACCTCTTCCTTTGGCATAACACTTTCGCCATCTGAAGCTTCTGTTGACGAAACAGAATCCATCTGTAACTGTTTTGCGTTTTCTTCCGCTTCTCGTTCCCGAGCCGGTTTATTCGCTTGTTCTACCGCTTTGGTTAAAGCCAATTCAGCAGCTGCAACCTCAATCGGATTCGTAATGTCGGTTACCAGATCAACACTTTGAATCTGTCCATCCAGAATTCGAATGATCTTATCCGCAAAAGCCGCAAGTCGTGGATCGTGAGTTACCATAACAATTGTCTGGTTATTTTCCTTCGCAATTCGACGAATGATCTGCATAACTTCCATTGTTGTTTTCGTATCCAGATTACCTGTTGGTTCATCTGCAAACACAATCTCCGGTCTTCCGACAAAGGCTCTGGCGATACCAACTCTCTGCTGCTGACCACCACTCATTTCCTTTGGCTTATGCTTTAATCTGGTACCCAGTCCAACCTCAATCAGCATCTTCTTTGCTGCTTTATGACGTTTCTTTGCACTTACCTTTTTAAATACTAACGGAAACTCAACATTCTCAATTGCTGTCATTGTATTGATCAGGTTATAAGATTGGAACACAAATCCCAGATACTTCTGTCGAAATTTTGCCAACTCATTTTCCTTCATCTTAGGTATATTTTTACCTTTAATTAAGATCTGACCAGAAGTTGTCTTTTCAATACCTGCCATCAGATTAAGCAAAGTAGATTTACCCGAACCAGAAGTACCAAGCAGACAACAAAATTCACCTTTTCTAATCTCAAAACTCACTCCATTTACTGCTGTGATACGCTCTTTGCCCATACGGTAAATCTTTTTTACATTCCTAACTTCGATAATATTCTCTAAAGGCTTTTTGGAATCCACTTCTTTGCTTTGCTTTATTTCCACTCATACCCCCTCTTTCTACCATCACGCATTTTTCATCCCATCTTATAATAACGGGCATTTCTTAATAACTTATTAGTGTAATTCTTACTTTTTTATTAATATTCCTATTTCCAAGTAAAATAATTGAGGATGGTCATTCAGTGATACAACCATCCTCCAAAAACACTACCCTATTACAGCACAATTAGCTATGATTGATAAATTCGATAATGCAGTCTACACAGTTGTCAATTCCTATTGCATTACTCTTAATGGCAAGATGATAATTTTCTGCTCTTCCCCACTTTTCGCTCGCATGGTAATTATAATAATTTGCTCTTCTCTTATCAATTTTCAAGATATTTTCCTGAGCCTTGTTCGGTGATAAATGATCCACTTCAATCGCTCTTTGAATACGGAATGCCACATCTGCCCAAATAAAGACATTCACTACGTTCTTCATATCCTTTAAGATATAATCCGCACAACGCCCAACGATTACACATGGACCTTCCGCTGCGACCTTACGTATCACATCAGATTGAGCTAGATAAATTCGATCATCCAGTGATAAATGAGAAAATCCCAGTTCTTGATTTCCATAGGAGTTCATACCCATGGCAATGGAGTAAAGCAAACTATTGGTTGCCTTACTTTCCGCGTTTTCAAATGCAGCCTCAGCAAATCCACTCTCCTTTGCTGCTCTTGTAATGATTTCATTATCATAGAATGGTATTCCTAATTTAGCTGCAAGTTTAGCTCCAATTTCTCTGCCGCCACTGCCATACTGTCTGCTTATTGTGATTACTTTGTTCATAATAAACCTCCATCCCCAATTTCTTCGATCTACAGGATCA
>JAQXNU010000190.1 GCA_029098165.1 Clostridiales bacterium | reverse complement strand
GCCTTTCCCTTGCGGCCGGACTTAGCCAAATTCGAATGTGACTCTCCACCTTTCTCCTCATGCTCAATATCCTGTTTTTAACAACCCTGTATGAAAAATGTAAAACGTATTCGTTACAGTGATTTATGCATTATTAATTCTTTTTTCGTTCGTGGATACGTGGTAGATTCCATTCAAAATATGTTGCGAGCATTCGTATGGTTAAGGTTACTGAAATGCCAATTAACATTGCGGTATTTGTATCAAGCAAAGTGCTTATGTAATAATAAGCGGATGCACCAAGAATCGCAGCCACTGCATAAACTCTCTTTTGAAAGATTACAGGAACTCTGCCGGCTAATATATCGCGGGTCACACCGCCGCCGACACCAGTCAATGTCCCAACAAAGATGGACAGAAATGCTAAATCCGAAAATCCATGAACTGCCGCTGTATTTACACCAGCAACAACAAAGATACCTAAGCCGATGGAATCTGCTAAATTGAGACATTGATCCATAAATTTAGAATAACGGTCAATCTTTTCATGTAAATAATACATAAGAATGAAAACCAAAATAGAGGTTATCACTGCAACAATTACATACGTTGGATTTTTAAACATCGTTGGTGGCAAATTGCCCAACAGAACATCTCGTATCATACCACCGCCAACTGCGGTTGTCACCCCTAATACAATCACACCAAAGATGTCCATACATTTTTCCACGGCAACAATTGCCCCTGAGATGGCAAACGCTATGGTTCCAATCATCTCAATCAAATACACAAAACTTGTCATAAAAATCCTTCTCTCTTAAGTACTTATTTCTCATCTCGAGTATTATAATATATGATATGGTCGGTGTAAAGATTCATTTATGAAAAGAACTGCCAAGAAAGTTTACTAAAACTTCTTGACAGTATCTTTTACGATCATTTATTAAATTTCAATCCATTTTTAAGAAATGCAAAGGATGCAATGATTGTAAAGATATATCCCATAGCTAAGTCACGAATAAAATATACCTTCGCTTTACTGCTTACTTTAATAACTTCAATTATTTCTTCTACACACTCCCATATAGAAAGACCACCGCCGATTTCATTATGAAACTTTAATGCATAAGTCATAACGTCCGCAAATAAAATAACAACTAAACCTAAGATCAATGCAATGATTACAATCTTTTTATCCGCTTTTTTCTTACCTAAAAGTTCGTAGCCTATTAAAGAAGCAAAGATCATGAAAACTCCGACCCAACCAACTATGTAACCTAATTGTCCGATTAAGACCCATAAAACTCCACCAAGCAATGCTCCTACGATCATACCAACCATTCCAAGTGCGGTATTTCCAGAGGAAGATACTTCTCCAAATGCTCCATTCATCTGGGAAGTAACTGTACTATGGTACGGATTATACTGCATATTGTTTGGATTATACTGTATATTGTTTGGATCATACTGTGGATTACTTTGATAGTTCTGACCATTGTTTGCATTATACTGCATATTATCTTGTGTATTATTTGGATCGTACTGCATGTTATTCTGATTGTTATCCATTGGCTAACACTCCTTATGTTTTTTAACTACATAAGTCTATTTTAACACATTTATCCATTTACTACAACATGATTCTACTTTATCCAACATTATATTCCATTAATATGAGCGTCTAGTTTAGCCACCAAAACGTCCACATCTTCTCCATGTACCTGACATGCCTGTTCTAACGTCTCTCTCGGGGACATATGACACGAAATACAATGCATTCCCATCTCTTCAAAACATTTCGTTGCTGATGGATAGGACTGTAGGATAGCACCAATTAAAGAGTACTTTGATATGACCATAATTTATTGTCTCCATTTCTAATTTATTAACGTTTGTTAACGCTGTTTTCCATGATTACACTCCCTAAATGCCCTCTCGCTGTTATTAAAGAGTCTATCTTATATAGTAATAATAACTATATTAAGTTACTAAGTATACTTTGTAAAGTAGTTTCTTACAATGATGCATATTTCCTTTTTCTATTTGTCAGTCATCCACAACATAGCAATAATAAAAAACCATACGAATAAAGATATATATTGCTTTTTTAGGCATTTAGTCTTAGAATGTTTTTGTTAAAATGTAAACTTTAGATAGAATGGAGAAGTTAATGAAAGTACGTAAACATAAAATGTGGCCCTTAATTTTGTTTGCAATTATTATCACATTATTTACCACATTATTAGGCGTTGAATATATAGCCGCTGTTACCATTGATAATTATCAAAAAGAGAATGAAGATTTTGATCAATCCTTGAATAATGTATCAACATTGATCAGTAATGACCTTAATAAATATAAGGATTCCTTACATACCTTCTCACTATTCTTATCAAATGCTTATAAGGATGGTCAACAGATACCTATTGACACCCTCTTGCATACGATGAAGATGACAAATCAATTCGACGATTTACATATCATAAGTCAAAATAACGTTTCTTCCCGAGTCGCTGATGGTATCATCTTACAAACTATGGATAGTCTTGTATTCTATTCCTATATTGCGAATACTGCAAGTTATCTGTACGGAACCATAGCTATGACAAGAGTTTATGAATATATGAATACTCTGTTTAAAGACGATATTTTTGATATCTATTTACTCGATCAAGATAAGAATATAGTAATCGTATGTATGACCGACCTTTAGACTACCATAATATTGACGAAGCTGATTTTTACCACGTAGACTTAGAATACTCTAAATTTAAAGATCATCTGTATACTCTCATCGACTCGGACTCAGCTGATCATAATGAGCGTCTTATTGGTAATATGTACCCAATTCAAGAGTTGCTGACAAGTATTCGTCATTATCATGATTTAATGCAATCCGATAGTTATCTCTGGTATGAGCATCCTATACTCGTTAACGATAATAACTATACTTTATTAACAGCGAAGAAGGCAACTTTTTCAAAAGAAACAATTGCTACTTCTCTACAGGCATGTATGATCGTTGGCGTTATCATCCTAATTTGTTTTACTATCTGGATTTTCTTTATTGTCTTTCAGACGATATCAAATCGAAGGTTATATAGAGCAGCATTTATCGACCCAATTACAAATTACAATAATGCAGCGAAATTTCGAATGGAAACGAACAAATTGATTCGTAAGCATAAAAAACAATCTTATGCTCTCGTTTTATTAGATATTGATAACTTTAAGATTCTCAATGATCTTTATGGGTATGAGAATGCCAATGTGGTTTTAAAAAATGTATGTTCTTCCATTCGTCAGATGCTCTACAAGAAAGAGACGTGTACTCGATATGCTGCGGATGAATATATGATGTTATTAAAATACAACGAGGAAGCAGAAATCCGAGATCGAATCATAAAGATTAACCAGTATGTTTTAATGAATGCATCCGTTCCAAACATTAAGTTCTCGTATGGTGTTTACTTTATTCAAGATTACACTCTTTCCGTAGAACAGATGAGCATCTATGCAGGAATGGCCAAAGATACGATTAAAGGATTAAAAGATGAATTTATCGGAACATTTAATGAATCCATACGTCAAGCTCAGATACGTGATAAGGAACTTGAGAATGCAACCGAGACAGCATTTCAAAATAAGGAGTTTGTTGTATATCTACAACCAAAATACAATGCAATAACTAATAAGATCGGTGGTGCAGAAGCATTAGTTCGCTGGATTAGTCCATCCTTAGGTTTTATCTCACCTGGGGAATTTATCCCGTTATTTGAAAAGAATCATATGATTATTCGTCTTGATAATTATATGTTAGAAGAAGTCTGCCGCCAGCAGCGTCAATGGATGGACGAAGGAAAAGAGCTAGTTACCATCTCGGTGAACCTTTCACGAATTCATCTGACAATCAATAGCTTACTTGATGATATTCTATCCATTGTCGACCGCTATGGTATCCCTCATAAATATATTGAATTCGAGTTGACCGAAAGTGCTTTCTTCGATGGAAAGGATCAGTTATTACATGTAGTATCCTCCTTACAGTCCAATGGTTTCTTAGTATCCATGGACGATTTTGGTTCCGGATACTCTTCTCTTAACTCTTTAAAGGATTTACCTTTGGATGTAATCAAACTTGATGGAGAATTCTTCCGTACAACTGATAATACCGAACGAAGCGAGACTGTGATCCGTGATACAATCAATCTTGCTAAGCATCTTCAAATGAAAATCGTAGCAGAAGGAGTTGAGACCAAAGATCAAGTTGATTTTCTGAATGAGATTGGCTGTGACTTGATTCAAGGTTTTTATTTTGCTAAACCAATGCCAATAGTAGAATTTGAAAAGAAATGCTATGAATCATAGGTATCAAATATCCTAAAACTCTCAATTGGGGCTGTGAAAAAACTGCAATATCATTTGCAGTTTTTTCACAGTCTATTTTTTATATTAGTGAGCATTTTTTTGTTTTAACTGTTTTAATTCATATCGTGCTAATACATTCTCCATCCTTTGCTGGATAATATAAGGCATATATGGTTTTGAGATAAAATCATCGGCTCCCATTTCTAAAGCCTTTAGTTCACAGTTGGTATCTCCAGACGAAGTAATGATAACAGGAATATTTTTGGTACGCCAATCGGAACGGATCTTTTCCAATAATTGATACCCGTCCATAATCGGCATGAACAGATCCAAAAGAATCCCCACGACTTTATCATAATTATTTTCTAGATACTCCCAGGCTTCCTGACCATTCTCTTTTTTTTCTACTTGATACTTGCCAGCAAATGAAGAAGTTAGTATCACTCGGTTGATTTCAATATCATCTACGATCAAGATCACCTTTTCTTTGACTGAAACAGGATCTGGTTGTATCTCCATCTTAGGATTTGCATGAATTTCAACCAGATTCTTTCGTTCTCTGATTAGCAAAGTCTTTAGCACCTTAGAAAAAGACTCATAATTCATTGGTTTTGCATAATAGTACCCCTGTGCATAATTACATTGCATGGAACGTAAGGCTACAATTTGCTCTTTTGTCTCCACTCCTTCTGCAACGACAGAAAGATTCAACCATTTAGCTAGACTAATGACAAATCCAAGAATACCTTTACTCGAGAGCACTTGAGTCTCTGAACGGATAAATCCCATATCCAGTTTCAGTACATCAACTGGCATATCTGCAAGCATATTTAAAGACGAATAACCACTACCAAAGTCATCCATTTCAATTAAAAAACCTAAATCTCTTAATTTTCTTACTACGCTAACTATCTGTTTAGGATTCTCTGTATATGCAGACTCTGTAATTTCTAAGTGTATATACGATAATGGGATACCATATTTGTTAATGATCTGAAGCAAATTTCCGATCATCTTAGGATTATAGAGATCTGCTCTTGATACATTTACAGAGATTGCAACAACTGGAATTCCAGCATCCATCCAGGTACGTAAATCCTTGCATGCGGTCTCCCAAACATATTCATCTAATTTAGTAATAAATCCATTTTTCTCGAAGATTGGTATAAAATCTGCTGGGAAAATAATCCCCTTTTCTGGATGAATCCAGCGAACTAATGCCTCCGCTCCAATCACTTTTTCAGTTTCCAAGTCATATTTTGGCTGATAATAAACTTGAAATTGATTTTGATCTATTGCAGTCTGCATGTTACTCGTTATGAACTGTTCCTCCAACAGTTTTTTTCGTATTGAATCATCGTATATATAAAACAGTTCATCATATTTCCCACGATTCTTATCGGCTGCCAATAAAGCGCGGTCACACATTGCTTCAATTGGTACCGTTTTGTTATGTATATAATAGATGCCACAATGTACTTTGATATCCATATCAATCGGAAAACAGTTTACTTTCTTTTTCCAAGGCAGAAACATCTCATTCGTATAAATTTCCGAATGTGGTAATATTCCATAGAATTTATCTGCCTCAAATCTACCACAGATATTATATCTGCTGCATGCAGCCTGAAGGATTCTTCCAATATGATGAAGTACCTTATCTCCTCCACAGACACCATATGTATCATTGATCAATTTAAACTGTTCAACACCAATACAGATTAAGTCATATTGTTCCGATTCACCATTATTCAGCAATTCCGAAAGCTTTTGCATAAAAAATTGCTTATTATACAGTCCAGTTACTTCGTCACGTTCTGTTTTATTAAATATTGCTGCTGTTTCTCTCAACTTAATCAGATTTCCTAAACGATGACGCAAGATATCCGCTTTGTATGGTTTTACGACAAAGTCCTGAGCACCAAGGGATAGAGAACGGATCTCTGCTTTATCACATTCCCCACGAGAAGATACAATTACAGGGATGACAGATAGCTTCTTCGTCTTTCTCATAGTCGACAAAACTTCATAGCCATCCATGACTGGCATTTCAATATCCAAGATTACCGCAGATATCCCATCAGCATTATTGCTAAGAATTGTCAATGCTTCTTTCCCATTAGCTGCTTTTAATATGACATATTCATCCTTTAAGATATCCTGCAGCATCTGAAGATTCTCCAGTTCATCATCCACAGCTAAAATGCATCTCTTGTGCATCATTACACCTCCCTTGGCACTTTATCTCCCGGTACCTGCATAATTATTATTTTATTCTATTTTTTTCCCAAATTTAACATTCATTGTACATATTATAGCCTTTTTCGAGAAAAAAATCAATTACATATTTTACTATATAACTGTTCTTTTAACTTGATTGTGTACGATAACGCATCCTTAACGTCTACCTTGTCGTCGACACTCTTATCCCTGGTTTTAATTTCAATTTTATTCTCTTTTAGATTTCTTGGACTTACAATGACGCGAATTGGTACTCCTAGCAAATCTGCGTCCGAGAACATCTCTCCAGGACGTACTTTTTCTCTATCATCATATATAACCTCAATGCCCTGAGCCATAAATTTTTGGTATAGCTCGTCAGCTGTCTGTTTTGTCAGAGGATCATCAACTCTCAGACAACATAGATGAACTTCCCATGGTGCAATCGTAATTGGCCAAATTGGTCCAAATTCGTCATGCTTTGCTTCACAAACCGAAGCAGCTAATCGACCGACTCCAATCCCGTAACATCCCATATATGGATAGTGATTTTCCCCTTCTTTGTCCACATACTGCATATTCATGCTCTTGGTATATTTTGTTCCCAATTGAAAGATATTACCTACCTCTATGCCACGTTTAATCATTAAAGAATTCTTTTTACAGCATGGACAGATACCACCTTCTTTCACCTTGGAGATATCCACATAGTTAATATTTCCGATTTCTCTATCTAGGTTCAATCCGACATAGTGATATCCTTCCTTATTCGCACCTGCAACGAGACGATCTATTCCTTGTAAGGATACATCGAAATAGACTAAAACTTGATTCGAAATCTGATAAGGTCCGATATACCCTGCTACAAGTGGAGCATCCGCATCTATGACTGCTGCATGAATATCTTCACCAACCAGATTGCGAAGTTTGGTTTCATTTACCTCATAATCTCCACGCACAAATGCTACAATAAAAGTATCATCCGAGTTTTTCTGGTATACTACTGCTTTACAGCTATTTTCTACCTTGCTCTTTAAATACGCACATACATCCTCAATTGTTTTGCAGTCTGGTGTTTCGACACAAGAGAGTGATTCTAACCCATGTTCGGCAACACTTGACATCTTATCCTCCCGTTTCTCTGTCTTGATAAGTGTCTCTGCTGCTTCCATATTGGCACGATAATCACACTCCTTACAAACTACGATAGAATCTTCCCCAATATCTGTGAGAAGCATAAACTCATGTGATAAACTTCCACCCATCATTCCAGAATCGGATGCGACTGCAATGACCTCAGGAACTCCAACATTCTTATAGATTCTGTGATATGCATCATAACATTTCTGATAATAATCTTGCAGATCTTCTATTGACGTATGAAAAGAATAGGCGTCCTTCATCGTAAATTCACGCACACGAATCATTCCAGCTCTTGGTCTTGCTTCATCCCTGAATTTCCTCTGTATTTGATAAATCATAAATGGATACAACTGATAAGACTTTGCATATTCTCTGACTAATTGAACAGCTGCTTCTTCATGAGTCATTCCTAACACCATTTTTGTTCCATTACGGTCAGAAAATCTTCCCATTTCACTTCCAATGCTTGTATATCTTCCGGATTCCATCCACAGATCCGCTGGCATAACAACTGGAAACATGACTTCCTGACCATCGATAGCATCCATCTCTTTTCGGATGATTTGCTCAATCTTCGATGTAATTCTTCGCAATACTGGATATTCCGAATAAATACCATTGGCTACATTCTTCATATAACCTCCTCGGATCATCAATGCATGACTATCTACCACACAATCTGCTGGTTTTTCTTTAAATCTCTGACCGACTAAATTTTTTAATTTCATATTTCATACCTCCTCTTGCACACTCTCACGATGAACAAACTTCCATAACATACTTTGTTACGCGCGCGAAGCTATACATCATTACGCGAAGCGTTTTTTATTGGATAGGAGAACTATCCTATCCAATAAAAAAAGTCCTAAGTATATTGATCATATACTTAGGACGAATTATAATCCGCGTTACCACCTAACTTCAGATTTGCATCTGCTCTCATTGCAAGCTATCACTTACATGTCTTTGATAACGGTGACCTCCGTCAGAAGTTTCTGATTTTATCATCAGTTTTGTCTTCTGCTGCTCCTAGACTGGTTCAATATTCATAAATCGAAAGCCTCGCACCAACCGGCTCTTCTCTGAAGAATCATGAATATCTACTATTTCTATTCAACACATTTGTTAGATTTTATCACAATTGGAATATTTTTGTCAAGGCATAATGTATTTCTTTAGAAACTGATTCTAGGTATTTCACTCCATAACACAAAGACACTAAATCTATTTTTAGAAATCAAGTCATTTTGCACAGCCTTTTTTAGAATTGAAGTTCTAGTCCAACCTTTAATTGTTGTACCATATCCCCAAGTTCTTCATGTAATACTTGATAACCTTTTGCTCCAGAACAATGACCAGTACACACATAGGAAATGCCAGTCTCTTTGATTTTCTTCGCAAGTTCTCGAATTTCCTTTTCTGGTTTATTGTAAATATGAAATCCTCCAATTAACGCATATACTTTTTGATTTGGAAAAGCTGCTTGTACTTCATTAATGATATTTACGGCACCTCCATGAGAACAGCAGTTAAAGATCACCATACCCTTGTCCGTCTGGAATACTAAGCTCTGCTCATGTGAGAAATTATCTGGAAACCATCCTGTTGCTTTCTTTTGATACATTCTCTCTCTCTTTCCAATCAAATCCAAATTAGGAGTTGAGTGTGGAATTAAGTAGATTCCTTCGCTAATTTTCTGTTTTCCCTTTGCGATTACAAATCGATCTTTGTATTTTTCCATAATCTTTTTCGGTATTCCAATATATTTGCGGATAAAAGCCCATTTAAAATAACAGTTATCTGCTGTTGTTTCTTGTACATAGAATTTTGCATGGTCATTCTCTTGAAAGAATGTTTCCATTCCATTCGCGTGATCATAATGCGCATGTGAAAGAACTGCATAATTGATCTCATTTAAATCAATATGTAATGCGTTTGAGTTCTGTTGAAACAGCTTCGATGCCCCAGTATCCAACAAAATCTTCTGATCCTTGTATTCAATATATATACATAGTCCCCATTCTCCAGGTATACCCATACCTTTCATATTATCTACTACTACAATTGCTTTCATCATCCTTTTGTCTCCTTTGTAAGCTAACATTAATGATAACACACCATACATGGGAAGTCCAATGCCAGCAGCGTAAATGCTTGAAATAGCCTTATTCTTGTACCTTTTTTCTTGTACCTTTTTTCTTGTACCTAATTCTTTTAACAAAGGCAACACTATCTCCATCTATTGTATGTAAACAAACAAAAAATTGGGGGCTGTGAGCATTACTACAATACTCTTTTATCCTTCGATTCGATCAATTGTTGTGTTTCATTTGATACATCGCCTTATCAGCCATCTTAAAGTATTCTTCCATACTGATATTCTGATCAGGATTCACTAAGACAGAACCTATGCTAATTCCTAATGAAAACGGGAGCTGCATGCTAGACGTCTTCAAATCGAGTGCTTTTATCACTTTGGATTTGATATCCTCAACATTCTTGTCCTCAGGACATTTTCCTAATAAAACAAATTCGTCTCCACCGTAACGAACTGCACTCCAAGATTCTGGGAGATTCTCATGAATAGTCTGCGCAACTACCTTAATCGCTAGGTCACCATTTAAATGCCCATATTCGTCATTAATGACTTTCATCTTGTTGATATCCACTACCATGATTGCTCCGGTATCTCCCTTATTGCAACAATCATTTAAATAGGGGATTGCAATCTTTTCGTATCCAAGACGATTATAGAGTCCGGTCAGCTCATCCGTCATTGAAATCTGTTCCAATTTATGATTTAAGTTCTCCATACGAATACTCTGCTGAGTTCTCTTTATTCCTTCTGTTACATGTTTCAGCCATAAATGGATAGAATAGTCTTTTAACATATTGATTACATCACATAAAGAGGTATATCCAATACATCGTTCTGCATCATGTAGTCCAAAAAACAGATAACTATGTGCTTCCTTTGATTCACTATTGTAATTTGCAAGCATTTGCCTTGTTTTTATTTTCTGACTGGACTGTACCACACTATCTTTCATTAAGAATACCACGTCCATTTCCTCACTAAACCTGTCTGTTTGTGATGGAGAATCATGCTCAAATGTCTCAATATAATTTGTATCCAGATAAATTCCAAAATTGTTGCCCTCATAACTATGAGCATCTTTAAAGAAATCCGATAACTTTTGAGTCAATTCCTCTTTATTCTTAATATGTGAGGTAGATGCATCAATTCCGCTAAGATGCCAATCATAAAACGTTTTATCCATATGTTGGCTGTAACGCGTACAGCAAGTATTTAACTGACGTTCCTTTTGTTCAGAGCTAAGAACACAACCACAGCTTTCTTCCACAGCCACAGCAGATAAATACTGATTCATATGTTTTACTGGATCCCCATTGATTAGCTTCATCAAATGCTGTATTCCCTGATAACCTCGTTCATTCCAACCACGATCGATGGAAGTGATTGCTGGATAGTATGTTTGTCCAGATTCCAAATGATCAAAACCAGTGACTATTACTTGCTCTGGTATCTTATACCCCAAATCCTTTAGGTAGGTACAAACTCCTATTGCCATGAGATCATTCGCACAGAGAATGGCATCTGGTAGTTCATGATATTGATCCATCCATTTTGCTAATACGTCTTGCACAACATAATAACTCCAATATCCGCATAAGATATTTTCTTTCGGAATCGTTATGCCAAAGCGTTTTGCTGTATCCGTCACGGCCTGATAACGCTCTTGACTTTCTTTATTATCTTCTGGACCGCCAATCCAGATTAAATTTTTTACATTATGTACTTGAATTAGGTGCTCTGTTAGCTTCGCCATACCAGAATAATTATCTGTTCCCATATAATCAATACCATCAAAACAATACTCTAGACTAAGCGAAGGTATCTTTTTTTCCCGTATTTCTTTGCAGATTTGTTCTATCTCACTTGATTTATTGAAGGTATTTCCTAATAAAATTACCCCCTCAAAATCCTCTAAATTAGGTAGTGTGAATATCTTAGTCTCAACCTTGACCATTTCCTCCGTCTGTTCATTAGAAACATAATCCAAGAAGACAAATAGGTCAACATTATACTCTTTTGCACCTTTCATTATTCCATTAAGGACTGTTATGACATATTCATCACTCCAACCATTACCAAATACTGCAATTTTATCTTTTTTCATAGGCACTCCTTATTAACAGGATCATGTTACATAATATATCGTACTATGGTTACTATAACACATTATGTGTATATATTACTAATTATATTGAAATATTTATAAAAAATTTACTTTTAAATAATACCTGACCAGATGATAGATGCCACATTCCGAAGTGGCAACATACTCCAGTTATCTCCAACAAATTGTGCTGACCACACAGCAACAAACTTTTCTTCATAATCAATCATCAAGCAACTGGTTCCCCATCCTTCATGATTGATTGTTCCTGGTGTTACCAGCTGGGAACGATTTGTTTCTGCTTGGAAAGTCGGCCCCAATCCATAAGGATTATTCGCACCATTTGCACCCCAACAAAAGTTCTTAACATCTGCAGGAATCTGATTTCGTTTTAGCGCTTCCACTGCTTTTCTTCCCAACACATGTTTGCCATTGTATTTTCCATAATTTAATAGCATAGTTCCAAACTTCATTAAGTCTGCATCTGTAGACAGTAGTCCATTCCATGTTCGTGGAACCTTGTTTGCTTTCCTTTCCAGATTCTGATCTGCTTGTTCAATATACCAATCCATCCAGTCAAAACGACTGCTATAGCGCTCTTTATACTTTGTTGTATAAACCCAGTGCGTATCTTGCATATCACAAACTTTTAAAACTCTTTCATTAATATAATCATGTGCAAAAACACCCGTCGAACGTGTTATAATTTCTCCTAACACATTGTATCCTAACGAAGAATATGCCCACTCATTACCAGGCTCACTGCTCAATCCTTTACTTAACAGCCGATTGATCCAATTTGTGCTTTTCATCAGTTGATTCGTGCTTTCATGATACTTATCTGGTTTGCATCCTTCATCACAATATAATCCCGAAGTATGAGTTAACAGATGCCAAACCTGAATCTTATCAAATGGGGCATCCTTAAATTCTTCTAGGATTTCTCCCACTGGCTGGTCTAACCGCAAAATTCCATCCTCTACTAACTGTAAGATTGCTACAGCTGTTACTAACTTTGTAATGGAGTATATGCCGTAAACACTGTCAGGTAAAAAAGGTCTTCCATCTTCTTCTTTATAATTCAGATACCCCAATGCTTTATGTACAAATGTCTTATTATCTCGTGCAAGACAATAGCTTGCTGACTGAATCATGTCCTTTGATATCAGATTTTTTAGATGCTGATCCAATACACTTAACCGTTCTTTCTCATATCCAGCTTCCTGTGGACTAAAAGGTACTTCTCCTTTTGTAATATAAATCGGATAATTTCTCATATCACCCCCTCCATTACCATTATTATACACAATTCTACACTAAATTTCAATTAATATGGTATTTTCCACTTTTGTTATTAGTTTTTCACATTATCTTACTCAAACTTTCAGCTTTTTACAAACGCAAAGGAGACTACTTGCATCGCAAGTAGCCTCCTTTGCATTTTTCATAAAACTCATAAACAATTACTTAGCCTCGATACTGGATCTCATTATTTGGATGTCGGCAATTATTCAGTAACTTTTCCACCTCATCCGCTGTGACTGCTTTTAAAATATCAGGTGCATCACTCAGTTCAAATACCATAACAAAACGCTCCCCACAATCATTTAAGCTGATTCTCTTTAACACACCTTCTCCTAAGTATCTCACATACTTATGTTCATTGATCTCACATAGTTTGTCATTCATCTGCCCATATCCATAGATGATAAGCAAGGATGAAAAATCGAAATGAAGTCGTTTTGCAAACTTTTCTCTTATGTTGAATTCCACTTGAATTTCCGTCACTCCACCTAATAATGCACTGCTCTCTCCGGGTACTGTTCTAAACTTTTCCGGAACGAAATAATCGGATAATCGGACTAATTCCAAGTCATTCACTTTTTCAGTTGTCATATTACTCCTCCTTACAGTTCTAATGACGAAAAGCTAGTTTTTCTTCTTTGTCATATGGCTCCAGTCACTGTAAGATAATACATCGAATGAGTAATTCTCAAGTGTTGGATCAATTAGATCGGTATTGCTGTTACTAAACAATGGACAGACAACCGTTTCTTCCGTCACTAAGATTTTCTCCGCAGCTTGCAATAATTTCTGACGTTTTGCATCATCGAGTTCCTTATCTGATTCCTCCATTAATTGATTATATTTCTCATTGGTCCATTTCACATCATTCTGTGCATTTCCTTCAATGAACATTGCGAGCCAGCTTGTTGGATCGTTATAATCTGCATACCACTGGGCTCTTGCCATCATCAGTTCCCCATTTCTTCTCGCATTTACATAGACTTCATATTCCATTGCTTCCAGTTTAACTGTAACGCCCAGTTCCTTCCATTCCTGCTGTAATACCTGTGCAACATCTGCTTCGTAACTCATAGCAGGATAGGTATAAGTAAGTTCAGGTAGTCCAACACCATTTTCATATCCCGCCTCTTTTAAGAGTTCTTTGGCCTTAGCAAGATCTTCGCTTAACAGATCTCCCTGTAATTCACTCCATTTTGTACCATCAATCTTACTCTTATAGTTCTTTCCAACGATTGTCGTTGATGGTTCACAACTTTTACCAACAACTGCTGCAATATCTTTTCGATTGACTGCTAAAGAAAAGGCTTGTCTTACACGAACATCATCAAAAGGTTTCATACCAATATTAAATAAGATATAATTTGTCTGTGGAACTTCTCTAAAGATAAGGTCCGGTTTTCCTTCATAGCTTTCAGCAATCGAAGAAGGAGCACCTTGCACGATATTGACTTCACCTGTCTGATATGCAGAACTCTTGGCCTGATCATCATCCATAAAACGATCCACAATCTTTAATACGGTTACATTGCTCGCATCATAGTAATAAGGATTCTTTTCAAAAGTAAGGGATTCTCCTGGCTTACGTTCCACGAGATGGTAAGGGCCATTACCTAAATTGGTTTCTGGACTCATCGACCAGTCTGCATCCTCATTGGTTGCATACTTACTGCAAGATGGCATATAAGTAGGTAATTTACATAAATCTAAGAAATAAGAACATGGCTGTTCCAGTGTGATCTTAATTGTCTTATCATCCGGGCACTCGATTCCTACATCATCCATGCTGCCTTCCCCATTAAATGCTGCTTTTGCACCTTTGATTACAAATAGAAAATCTACATACCAAGAGCCACGATTAGGATCTAGTGCTCTTACCATCGTATTCTTAAAATCTGCTGAAGTTAACGCACTACCATCGGACCACTTCAGACCGTCACGAAGATGGAACGTATACGTCAACAAGTCCTCGCTGATTTCCCAGCTTTCTGCGGATTTTGGTATAATTTTACCTTCCGCATCATATCCGATCAATCCTTCTAGACAATAGCTCTGTAATGTAAAATATACATAACCAGCTGCACCTGCTGGATCATACTCACCGCTTTCCGGCTGATTTGCTTCTACAATCTGTTCAATTTCATTACTATCTGTAGCTTTCACTGTACTTTTCCCACCACCACATGCAGCCATGCTAAATATTGTTGTTACACTTAATACTACTGCTGTTGCTTTCTTTATCTTTTCAGTCGATAATCTCATAGACACTTCCTCCTTTTATTCTATTCAAAAACAGCCTGTTCTGGAGTTTTTCCAACTTGACTGTATTTTTCTAAATTTTCTGGTGCATAAATATTGCACGCTACCTTTCTTCCATCATATTCATAATGCTTTGGCATTTCTTTTTTGCACTGTTTAGTCACATACTTGCATCTTCCTGCAAACGGACAGCCTTTTGGGGGATTGAGAGGACTTGGTACCTCTCCTTCTAGAATGATTCTCTGTTTTTCTCTTGAAAGGATTGGATCTGCAATTGGTGCTGCTGAAATTAATGCTTTTGTATATGGATGAAGCGGATGTTTATATACATCATCCGAAAATCCATACTCTACCATATTACCCAGATACATAACACCAATCTTATGACTGATATGATGTACCATCTCAAGATCATGCGCGATAAATAAATAACTGAATCCTCTCTCTTTTTGTAACTTTTCTAGTAGATTGATGATCTGTGCCTGAATCGATACATCTAAGGCGGAGATTGGCTCATCACAAACGATAAATTCTGGTCGAAGCGCTAATGTCCTTGCGATTCCGATACGCTGTCTCTGACCTCCGGAAAACTCATGAGGATATCTACGGATATGGTCCGGTTTTAAACCAACCGTTTCGATTAAATTCTGTACAATGATCTTTCGTTCTTTCTCGGTACCCATCTTATGTATAATCATTGGTTCTTCAATGATCTCCCCTACTGTAAATCGTGGATTTAGGGAAGCATATGGGTCTTGAAAGATCATCTGCATCCGTTTCCGATAAGGTAGCATCTGATGACGGCTATAGTTAGTAATATCATCTCCATCAAAGATAATCTTTCCTGAGGTTGGCTCGTGGATCTTAAGAATCGTTCGTCCCATAGAACTTTTTCCACAACCTGACTCTCCTACAATTCCTAACGTCTCTCCTTTTTCTAAAGTAAAGGAAACATTATTTACGGCATGAACAAACTGTCCATGGTTCGCTGGAAAATTCTTAACTAGGTTATGTACTTCTACGAGAGGTTTTACTAGACTACTCATGTGCCTCATCTCCTTTCACAACTTCCTTGTAACGATCCTTGCAATGCATCCAACATTTACAAGAATGTGTATCACTGAATTTCGTTGTAAGTGGATTATACTTTGTACAAATTTCCATTGCTTCCGAACAACGGGCTGCAAATGGACACTCATCTTTTAATTTAATCAAATCTGGAGGTGTTCCTGGAATTGGCTTTAAGGGCTCTCTATGATCTACCTGAGAATTCGCAATACTATTTAATAAACCTTTCGTATATGGATGTTTTGCTTCATAGAAAATCTCATTTACGGTACCTTCCTCCATGATATCGCCACCATACATGATACTGATGCGATCGCATAAGGAAGCAACGACTCCAAGATCATGTGTGATGATGATAACACCGGCATCCGATTCTTTCGTGATATTTCTTAATAAATCGAGAATCTGAGCCTGTACTGTAACATCCAGTGCAGTAGTAGGTTCATCCGCGATGATCAGCTTTGGATTACATGCAAGTGCGATGGCGATGATGATTCGTTGCCGCATACCACCGGAAAACTCGAATGGATATTGTTTCAACCGACTTTCTGGAGCAGGAATACCTACCATTTTCATCAGCTCCACCGCCCTAGTTTCTGCTTCCTTTTTGGAACACTTTGTATGATAAAGAATACCTTCTGTCATCTGCTTTCCAATCGTTACGATTGGATTTAAGTAAGACATTGGATCCTGAAAGATCATGCTGATATCATTACCTCGGATCTTTTGCATTTTCTTCTGATATTCCTTTTTTTCCTTCTTGGTCGTATAATTTACTGGTGAGATATCCTCACCATCAAATAGGATTTCTCCACTAGTCACGGTTCCATTGGATGCCAATAATCCCATAAGAGAAAGCATTCCAACACTTTTTCCTGAGCCAGATTCTCCAACAATTCCTAGCACTTCCCCCTTATTGACACGATAATGAATTCCACGAACAGCTTTAACGACACCCTGAGCAGTTTTAAATTCTGTTGTTAAATGATTGATTTCTAGTAAACTCATATGTCATGACCTCCTATCGTTTTTTCTTTGGATCTAATGCCTTTTCTAGTCCCTCACCAATAAAGTTAAAGGAGAATATCGTAATGCAAATAGCAATCATCGGATAAACGGTCTGCATCGGATAAACTTGTATCAATTCTCTGGCATCTTGAGCTAATGTTCCCCAACTTGCCAAAGGTGCCGAGATACCTACACCAAGAAAACTTAACCATGCTTCTGTGAAAATTGCCTGTGGAACCATCAATGTAATCGTAACGATAATCGGTCCCATCGTATTAATTAATAAATGCTTGATCAGAATTCTTGGACCGCTTGCTCCAAGAACGAATGCTGCCATAGTAAATTCCTGCTCTTTTAGGCTTTTCACTTCCTGCCGGACAATTCGAGCCATATCAATCCAACAGGTAATGGAGATACCAATCATAATGCTTGTTACGCTTGCCCCAAAAATCAGCATGATCAAGACAATGTATAGCATGGAAGGGACCGAATAAATAATATCTACGATTCGCATCATGATCATATCAATCTTCCCACCAACATATCCTGCGATTCCACCATAGATGGTTCCAATGATCAGATTGATGAGAGCTGCCACAAATCCTACTAAAAGACTAATTCTTGCACCAAATAAAACTCGAACAAAAATATCACGGCCCATCTTGTCGGTTCCAAACCAATGATCCATACTCGGAGATGCATTCCGTAGTGACATATTCTGTTCATCGTAAGTATATTTACAAAACATTGGACCAAAGATTGCTAGCAATACAATGATAATCAATACAATTGACCCCACGATTGCTCGCTTGTTTCCAACAAAATCTTTCCATACTGACTGAAGGAAGGTACGACTTTCTATTGCGTTGAATTCATCATTTTTCTCATCCTCTCTTAGTTTACGAAACAATTTTTCTTCCATTGTCATCCCCCCCTATAATGATTTTCTGATTCTTGGATCAACAATCGCACAGATCAGATCTGCCACAAGATTACATACAATAATGATTGCTCCAATGAAAATTGTAATACCCATAACTAATGTAAAATCATGATTCGTAATCGCATTGACAAATTCTTTACCGATACCAGGAATCGTATAAATCTGTTCAATTACTACACTACCGGTTAATAGAAACGCTACCATAGGCCCCATATAGGTAATGACAGGTAACATAGCATTTTTTAGAATATGTCGAAATAGTAACGTTTTGGAACTGATTCCTTTTGCTTTTGCCATTGTGATATAATCCTGCTTTACTACTTCTTCATAACTACTTTGGGTTAATCTTGCAACTGCTGAAATCGGATATAGGCCCTGTGCAATTGCAGGTAACACATAATGAAGTGGAGTCGATAATCCTAAGACTGGAAATAATCTCAACTGAACACCAAAGATGATCAGTAATAGAAGTGCAACGATGAAGTTCGGAACACTAACACCTAAAGTCAATCCTGAAAGCCAGATTCCCTTAATCGTATTACTTTTGGATCTAGCCATCAGAATTCCTGATGTAATACCTACTACCAAAACTAATAGAAAAGTAACAAGTCCTAATCGTAAGGTTGTCACCATGGTCTGTGAAATAATATCAGAAACCTTGGTACCAACTTTCTTATAGGAAGTACCCATGTCACCATGCAACAAATTCTTACAATAAATAAAGAACTGCTCAACTGGCGGTTTGTCCAGACCATATTGAGCTTCCATACGTTCGAGTACTTCACCTGTGATATTTTTTGATTGGAGTGGACTACCTGGCATAAGCTTTGTCATTGTAAATGTGATCACCACAAGTACAAATAACGTTAATATACCAACCATAATTCGTTTTACTATGTACTTCAACATACTAGTCACCTGCCTCTTTCTTTCTGTTTGTCCCATATCCTAATTGTTGTAAAGAAATACTATTCTTGATACAACAAAACGGCAAAAGAACTTTTTAAGCTTCTTTGCCGTTTGGGTTACTGCGTAGGTTTGTAATTTTTCTTTCCATGCATCACACTTTACATGTATTTAACATAAAAAACATTTTACTGTCAAGCACAATCATAAGTTTTTAGAAAATTTACAAGATTCTTTGTATTTTTTACATATTGATTCAAGAGTACCATCTTTTTCTTGACAAAGATGTATTATTAACAATATATTCTGTATGTAGTTTAATGAAACTTTTACTTTTTATCATGTAATTGTGTTTGCTTACCAATTATATAAAAAGAAAAGAGGTAAACTTATGAAAGTTGTTGTTATACAGGAAGCAATCATTCAACCAGATCTCTCAAAAGAAGGATTAACAAAGCATTGGAAGAAACTACAGTCTATTCCAGAAGTTACCGAATTAGTAATTCAATATCCAGAAGGATATCCCTCCAATGAAGAATTACATCAGCTCATTGGAGACGCCGACGCAGCCATAGGGGTATGGATCTCCGATCACAATATCAACGAGGACTTTCTAGCCGAACATCCAAATCTAAAATATGTAGCCACATTAGGACATGGATGGGGAGAATTCGATGTTGAGATGACAAGAAAGAAGAATATGACGATCACCAATACAATCTACGGTGCTCAAACCATTGCAGAATATGCATGGTCCTTACTTATGGAAGTTTGTCATCATACAACCTTACATTCGGAGCTTGTAAAACATACAATCTGGTCGGAAAAGAATATGGACGAGTTCGGACACGTCATTACCCCACAGATTGAACTCTATGGTAAGACATGTGGTGTTGTTGGCCTTGGTTCCATCGGCCTAGCATTTGCTAATATGGCCAGAGGGTTCGGTATGCATGTTCTCTCTTATAGCCGTCACAAAAAAATTGGACCACAATATGATTTCGTAGAACAAGTTAGCTTTGAAGAATTATTAGAACGAAGTGATGTCATATCCTTGCATGCACCATTCTCGGAAAGCAGCGCGAATATGATTAATCAACAGACAATCTCTAAGATGAAAGATGGTGTTATCCTAATTAATACCGCTCGAGGCGGACTGATTGTGGAAGAAGATCTTACCGAAGCTTTGAACTCTGGAAAAATCTACGGTGCTGGGCTCGATGTTCTAAGAGAAGAACCTCCAAAGCATGATCTTTCCTTGTTGCATTGCGACAATGCCATCATTACAGCACATATCGCATGGTTAACGAAAGAATCCAGACTCCGTGCCTGCGATATGGCAATCGATAACTTTAAAAACTATCTAGCTGGATCACCAACTTCGGTGATTAATTAACTAAAACTATTTTCTCATGGAGGCGCCGCTTTAACGATTAAAAAAGCGCTAAACAGCGCTTCCACAAACTGACTTAGTAATCGCACCGAACTATCTGCTGGAACAATTGTATCAATGATTTGTTCATTCCAATTGATTACTACCCCTGTAAAAAATCAAGATTTCTAAGAATTACAGGTTGAAACTATGTCGATATATGTCAAGTTCAATTTACTTTACATGTAAAAATAGTAATATCTTAATATTTACCTGTAATTATTTGAGTTCTGCTTAGCTTCTAATCGATATTTACATGTAAAGTTCTTAATTTTCTTAAATTTACCCGTAATCATTCGTATCCATCGAAACAGGTTAAGTCCAATTTACATGTAATTTTCTCGATTCTCTCAAATTTACTCGTAAACATACATATCCACCATAACTAATGAAATCCAATTTGCATGATTAAGCTATATATACTTTTCCACTTATATGAAGCAAACCTAAATAATACGGGTTCACTTAGTAATTTCTCTAATATCTAAGTGAACCCGTGTTATTTAAGGAACCATCTGTAACTTAGTACGACAGCCCCATATCCCGTTTAATATCTAGATTACTATGTACCATATGTCTTTATATTACTGCTGCCTTCCTCCACTCTCCACTCTTTAAACGCCATATATTTAAGATACAACGAACTGCCCAGTCGATGGTCATGGCAATCCAGACACCAAGCACTCCAACTTTCATGGCACCACCAATCACATAGCTTAGTCCAATACGAAATACCCACATCGAGATAATGGAAGTTACCATGATAAACTTAACATCACCAGCCGCTCGTAAGGTAGCTGGAAGGGTCCATGCTGCTGGCCACATAATCATACAGCATATACTATGATAACGGATTAGTTGAATCGCTAAGCGATTACCTTCTACCGTCAGATGATACCAGCTTGCAATGACTGGAGCTAGAATCAGTATGATAGTATTTAGTACCATTAGCATGACATAAGCATAACTTAAAAGACGTTTCGTATATTTTTTTGCACCATCATAATCATTAGCCCCAACACATTGTCCAACTACAGTCGTTAAAGCTAATCCCATGGCGGCGGCTGGTATGGTCGCAAGAAGTTCAATCGTACTAGCGGTAGCGTTTGCTGCAATCGACGCTGTTCCAAAACTGCTGATCAGACTCTGCGTAAATAATTTCCCGATCTGAAACATACCATTATCAATTCCACTTGGAATCCCAATCCGAAGGATTTTTCTAATCACTTTGGATGAAAATCCTAATCGTAGGTGCTTATCTATATGTAATTCATATTTTTCCTTCCGTAAGATAATTAAAACAATGATGCATGCTATGAATCTTGATATTAACGTTGCAATCCCGACTCCTGCAATCCCCATATGAAACCCATAGATCAATACTGCATTACCTATAATGTTTATTAAATTCATGATGCCGGAAACATACATAGACAATTTGGTATTCCCCATAGAACGGAATAGAGCGGTTGATCCATAGTAGACCGATAAAAATGGAAATGAAAAAGCTGTAATATAAAAATATGTAACTGCATTGTCCATTACTGCTGGTTCTACTTTTCCATAAATCAAACCTAGGATTGGTTTATTTAATAGAAGGGATATTACTAAGATAACAAAAGCTGTTGCAAAACAAACAAGAATCAGCTGATTCGCCACAACGTTCCCTAGCTTTTTCTTCTTCGCCCCTAATGCCTGGGCTGCTACTACCGCACCTCCTGTCGCAAGTGCTTCAAATACATAAATGAGAAGATTGCTGATCGTGTTAACCAAAGAAACACCTGACACGGCAGTTTCTCCTGCTCCAGAGACCATGATCATATCTGCCATACCCACGGTAACTCCTAGAATCTGTTCAACAATCAGAGGCACAATCAGTGCAAATAGGTACTTCCTACTGAACGTTTTCGTTTCTTGCATAAGCGTTCCTCCTTTATCTTTAATTTTCAAGAACATATTCTATTTTTCTTCTGAAAATAAGTCAATTCCTTTTGTAAAATTTGAAATCGAAATGTATTTTTTCTAAATATTTGCATACTTTTTTGGATTTTGTACTATTGTAATGCAATTTATTTTATATTAGAATCTCCTACATGGTAAGCAAACCCAATCTACATACATCACACGAATGAAGTAAAAATACAAAGACAAATCTTGAAAGGAGTTTTATTATGGAAAAATATATAGAACTATTACGCGATGCTATGAAAACAAAACCAAAGAGCCTTCGTGCAGCTCGTCAGAAAAGCAGTTCAACACCTTTGGATGTATATCGAATGAATTATAATGAAAGTCCTTTTGGAATGCCCCCAAAGGCTGCCGAAGTTTTATATGAAGCTTGTAAGCGTCCTTATATTTATCCCGACTGGTTTTCCATTGAATTAAAAACCGAAATTGCAAAACTGTATGGTCTATCCATAGATAATATTGTAACCGGCTCCGGTTCCAGTACATTGATCTGTATGCTCGGAGAAATCTTTTTAAATCCTGGAGACGAAGTCATCTTTGGGGATCCAAGTTATGAAGCCTTTCGAGACGTCATCAATGATTACGGTGCAACTCAAGTTCCAATCCCATTAACAAACGATTATTTATATGATCTTGATGCTATGTATGATGCTATCTCTCCTAAGACAAAGATGATCATTATTTGTAATCCAAATAATCCAACTGGTACATTTGTAGATTCAGCTAAAGTTGAAGCCTTTATCCGTAAATTGCCAGGTAATATCCTGATCGTCATTGATGAAGCTTATATGGAATATGTTACCCGTAAAGATTCCTATAGTATGGTGAAATTAATCAAAGAAGAAATCGATCAGCCATTGATCGTATTACGTACCTTCTCCAAAATCTACGGCATGGCTGGTGTTCGTGTCGGATATGCACTAACTTCCCCTTCCTTAGTCGATTATTTTAATAAATCAAGTCACGCATGGAATTTAAGTACTTTAGGGCAGTCTGCTGCCGCCGCAGCCATTCGTGATCAGGATTTCATCCATGAGGTTCGCGATTTTATGGAAAAGGCTCGAAAAGAAGTGACAGAACAATTAAGAGCACTTGGCTGTAAGGTCTGGGATTCGGAGTCCAATTTTCTTTTATTTGAAGCTCCAATTGAGCCAAAGGTAATTGCTCAAGCTCTTGCAGACGAAAAGATTCAGATTGGTTCTCCAATTGGCCTAAATCGTGTCAGCCTTGGTACAAAAGAAATGAATGAAAAATTTATCTACGTCATGGAAAAACTATTGAAATAACCAAAGAGGACTCATATGGTTGATTCGTATCATACTTTTCAACGATATAAGTCCTCTTTTCCTATTAATCAATAATATATGTACGGATATTCCTATTTTTTAGAGAGTACAATGTAGCAAATAACTTTGTATGAGGAGTGCAATCTCCTCATAAGCAGCGTCATCTGATATATTGAGCAGCTGTTGTGCTTTTTTAATTCGATAGCGGATCGTGTTGTTATGTTGAAAGAGTTCTGCGGAAGAACTTTTGATATCCCCGTTATTTTTTACGTAAATAATGAGTGTCTCCAAAAGATTCGCATCATGTTCTGCATCGTACTGTTTTAAACTGTTGATATTCTTCTCAATTTCTATGTAAAGCACTGGGTCGCGTAATATGGACGCAATATACTTATAAACTCCCGTATCTTCATAAGATTTGATGGCTTGCTTTTGAAATTTACCGATAATATTGGAGGTTATTGCTTTCCGAACTGAAATATTAAGTTTTTGTATCGGGAAAATTTCTTTGCTGTAACCAACATGGAATTCCTCTTGCTTAAAGCCAAATCTTTTTAACCTATCCTTGATGTACTGCTCCATAGTCTGACTCATATGAGCTACTTCTTTTTCTGAGAACGAGCATACTAGGATCAGTCCCGTTTTATACTTAATAAAGGAGTCAGATGTGTTTTCTTCCTCACGGTATTGACGAAACATTAGATGATCAAAGAAGCTATGAAGATAGACATTATCCATCTTTTGCTTTGGAGTAATATTCACTGCAAAAAGCATCGGTTTAAAATTCTCATTAATCTGTAATGCTGTTTCTTTTACCTGCTCAGGGGATAACTGATTGAAAAGCAGATAATTCAACTTTTCTTCCATTACAATATACCTTGCTCGAGTTTTCATCGACTCGTTTATATTGATGATAAGATCTTCCATGAATTCCTCATGAAAAACTAGTAATGGAACATGATTCTTCTCAGCCAATTGAATGATATCATTTGGAATGTGTTCCTCTGGAAGCATCTTAATGGCAATCGCTGAAACATTTTTTTCAATCAGCGTTCGTAATGCGTTATGCACAATGTCTGGACTTTCGGTAGCAAAAAAATAAGAAAGTAAAACAAAGTACCCATAGCAATATCCTTTATAATTAATTCGACTACTTTCATACTCTAGTATTACTGCAGCTGTTACTCTATTCGATAAGTATTCTTTACCGCATAAAATCTCGAAATTTTCAAATAATGACAGGTTCAGTATCTCTTTTACTTTTATCATATTGTAAAATCCTTCTTTCATCATTCTTAACAAAATATAGTTTTCTTTTATTATTTACTACTGCATCGCATTATATTAGTATATTGTATCCTTAACGTATCATCTGTCAAGATAAAACAAAGATTCCGTAAGAATAGAATTATCCCAAATAAGAAGTATTTTCGAAGACAATTGGTTTTAATTCGGTATCTTCTCCATAAATGTCTTTCCTTTTTAATAGATAATCTACTAATTCGCTGTCACTCGAAAACTTTGTACATTGATATGGCATCCCTGGAGCATACTTTTCTACAAACCAGATAATCTCATCAACATAAATCTTAATACCTGCATGTCCAACAAATCTCTTACTCTCCTAATTATCGTGTAGCCATAATGTAATTAAGCTAATTTGATCCGTATCCGCAAATTTTAACTTTCTTGAATTCCATTCTTTGCAAATTGCATCAATGTGATCTTCCTATATATCATCTGACCTTCTGTATCATTCAAAGCATCCTCTGAAATTTTGTTCAATTTCTGACTCCATTGATAATCTATACATCCCCCCACGATGAGTACGATACAAAACAAGATTCCCCAATATATCCCGTAGCGTTTCCTTCTCTTATCCATAGTTGATTCCTCTTCTCCCCCTCTTAACATTCCAGACGATATCCAACCTTAAATACTGTTTTCAAATATTGCTTTAAGCCAAGCTTTTCTCTCAGCCTTTGAACATGAATATCGACAGTTCTTGTCAAGCCTTCAAAATCATAGCCCCACACACGTTCCAGAATCTGTTCTCTTGATAATGCAATATTACGATTTTGCCAGAATAGAATCAATAATTCATACTCCTTAACCGTTAAATAGACCTCTTGTCCTTTTCGTTTCACTGTTCTTTGTAACAAATTAATTTCGTTATCTCCAATGCGCACCAAAGTATCTCTTTTTTGATTTCTTCGAAGAACTGCTTCAATTCTTGCAATCAATTCCATCATATCGAATGGCTTTCCTATATAGTCATCTGCTCCAAGTCTCAACCCCTTCACTCGATCAACTACAGAATCTTTTGCCGTCACATATATAACGGGAATATCTAAGGACTGAATTTGTTCCATAAGCTGATAACCGTCCATCCCAGGTAACATGATGTCTAACAAGATTAAATCTGGCTTTCGTTTGAGCAACATCTCCTTTACCTCAAGTCCACTGCTACAAGTATCCACCTCATAACCAACTAATTCTAATTGTATTTGGATTAAATCTCGAATTGCGGCTTCATCTTCAACTACAAATACTCTCATAATTCATACTTTTCCTAACTTAATTTCGTTCATACTCACGTACCATCTGATCGGTACTATCAACCATGATGATTCCAATCAATTGATCTGATGCAGAATCTATAATCTTACATTTTTGTTGCCAATAATCTTCCCCATCGATTTTCACAGGATAACTGACTTCGAGTTTGAAGGCTCTTTGTATTCCAATACCATTCACAAACTCATTCACCAGTGTCTGAATGTCTGGAAATGTCATACTTTGCGGATGCTTCTCTGCCGTCTTTGTTTCTCTGATACCAGCATATAAATATTGGACGTGACCCTCCATCGCATCTAAAGTCAAGGTATAGTTTTCCTTTGTCTCATAATCATACCAGCTCATGACCCATTGATATGGTTGTTCCTTCTGTTCATCTTTATACAAATTAATATACATCTGTTTCTCCGACGATTTCAGATTCACCCCATACAAGGATTCAAACAGATCATAGGCTTTTTTTACTGCATCTCTCCTCGTAATCTTTTGGTTGCTTTCTGATATTCTGTTTTCTGGAATGCTATTGATTGGATATAGGTAATTCTCTTTAAATCGTCTACCGACATTATGGTATCCAATCAATATAAACACAACAGCTATCGAAAATATAAGAAAGATTTCTTTCCTTAGCGTTTTAATCCTAGTCCTCCATTTCCTCAAGCTTAATATTTAGAATGATTTCTGTTCCTTTATTTATTTCACTTTCTATCTTAAGCTCAATCTGATACCGTTTACAAATTTCATGACATATTGCTAAACCTAAACCGAGGCCATTCTCTTTTCTTGTTCGAGCTTTATCGACCATATAAAATGCCTCAAATACCTTGTCTAAATCTTCTTTGGGAATTCCAATACCAAAATCACGAACTCTTAATTCATACTTTCTATTGTTTTTTTTCCCTTTCACCTCAACCTTACTCCCACAGGCAGAAGCCTTAATTGCATTATCAATGATATTGATCAAGAGTAACTGAAGGTGATTTCGATTGATTATTACATAAGCTTCATCCAACTCCTGGATTAACTCAATTTTTCGCTGTTCACATTTATATAGCATTGCGATCTCAACCGAGTGAAATGCATCGATGATGGAAACCTTTTCTTCTGGTTCCTCAATCTGTTGGATGACGATCAGCTTAACAAGAGTTTTATTAATCACTTCCAAACGTTTAGCTTCTTGATTGATATACGTTAATGCTTTTCTCTCAATCTCTTTCGTCACTTTACCTTTCAGTAACAGATCCGAATATCCTAGGATGGATGTGATCGGAGTTCTGATCTCATGATTTAAACTATCGATAAATCTTTGCTTCGATTCACTGAGATCTTGTAGTCGTTTGATATGCATTTGCATATCATCGATCATCTGATTAAAGTTTTTTTGCAAGATAGCAACCTCTTTACTTGTTCCATTTTCTGAAACTCGTTTGCTATAATCTCCTTGCTGGATATCTTTCGACACTTCACTTAGCTTTTCAATTGGATCTGTCAATCTCTTAGTTATTACATATAATAAGCCTGCCATTACCACAGTCATTCCGATTCCAATCCATAGGAAAAAGCCATAATCTCTTAGTTTACTTTCCCATAACGTTTCAATTGAATTCGATACAACAAGTTTGTATTCTTCATTATTAACATTGATCAGTCCGCTCACAAACAAATATCGTTTATCATTTACCTTACGGATTAAAAAAGAACATTCCCTATTGGCTTCTACAATTTCAATACGATTATTGATGGAATCATACTTTACATTTGACATTAATAATCGATTGTCCTTACGAAACACCTCAATATTAAAAAAGTCAAAGTCATTACTCATGTAGAAACCATTGATCACAGTTTCTAGCCAGTTTACCAACTCAGCCTCGCTCTGAAAATTATCATAAAGAGCATAATCTGCATTTAAATAGATACTATTCTCAATCTCCGCAAACTTACTTCGGCTTGTTTGAATACTCACCTGTAACTTTTCTCGATGAATTCTCTCGATCAATAAACAACCAGCTATGACATAAAGAATAAGGAACAAACTAATACATGCAAAAAATATCTTCTTCCAAAACTTCATCGTTTCCTCTACTTTCTCATCCTATAACCTTTTTGCTTAGAGTCAAACATTATACTAGTGTTTTAAATACATATCCTTTTTCTTTAAAATGCTTAATGATCCTAGGTAACACTTTTGCTGTTTCTTCTTTTCCATACGTATCATGCATTAATAAAACGACCATATCCTTATCTTGGCTCGTCTCAATCATACAGTCAAAAAGTTCACTTTCATTTTTCTTCTTTCCTTCTGCATCTTTGATCAAACTATTCCAATCAATCGAAACTCGGTTATTCTCTTTTTGGTAGTCTTTTAATGGTGACATACTCTTCCATGACATATAACCACCTGGACAGCGAAATACCCTTGTACTAAAATTCTCTCCAAGAATCTCTTTTAGTAAATGATCTGTCTTCTCTAAATCCTCAACAAAATTGCTAAGATTTAGCGTTCTGTCTGGATATAGTTGACGATAACTATGGCTGTAAGTATGATTTGCAATTGCATGCCCCTCTTCAAATTCTCTTTTAACTAATTCTTTTGCTTTTTCGCCACCATCCTCAATTGTTTTTCCAACCAAAAAGAAAGTTGCTTTCACATCATACTCTTTTAGTATATCTAATACTTTTGGTGTAACCGTTGAAGAAGTTCCATCATCAAATGTTAAAAAAACAACCTTTTCCTCATTACTATAATCATATTTTGCAAGCTTATCTGCAACAAGCTGTGCATCATACGCATATGGTAACCCTGCCTCACTAACTCCTACATATTCTTTTTCTTCTATTATTTCGGGTTCCTCTACGTGATTCTCCTTGTTTGTTTCCGTAGGTTTCTCCGCTACATTCCTATTGTCTTGGTCACTTGTACCATTCATGTTTTCACTACTATTCGTTTTTTCTGTCAAATCCTGATTTACCAGATTATCTTCTGTCGGTTCATTTCCTTTCGATTGTTGCTCCTCTGCGATAACTTGATTCTCTTGAGAACTGTTCGACTGCTTTGGATTTATTGCGCATGTTAAAACAATTCCAGATATAAATCCTATTAATGTTGCGCTGCCAATCATAACCCATTTTTTCAATTTCTTCTTTCTTGAATTCTGATAACTTATATCGATTCTCATTAACCATTCCACCCTCTATTACTTTAAACCATACTCAGTGACTTGAAACCTGAGTACCTTTTTCTTTGGATATCGTACAAAACAGTTATTACTCTTTTGTATGTTAGTTGTTTCAAAGTTGTAAACAATAACACGTATGCTCCCTTACTATTAATTATGCTTATGTAACACTTTTAATATGTAAACTCTATTTTTTAATTCTCTGTTTAACTTAGACATTTTCCAACTCGTTTACCAATGTAACCAAATTTGAAAAAGCGCTATCCAGTCCGTATCATGCTGGATAACGCTTTTCATATCTAATTATTTCAGTTCTTTTTTGATCGTGTTTGAATATGCTTTACTTCCAGTAGAATTGTTGATATTAATTCCCTGTTTTACCTTGCAGCTACTAATAACATTTTTTGAAATGGTAGCTTGATTCGCACCGTATACAAAAATACCTCGATTATTTCGTTTGGATGTCGTACTGCCTGTAATCGTATTGGCTGTGATGCTTGCCTTATCGCTATTATGATTGATCGAGATGGCATTGTCCGCAGCTCCTTGAATCGTATTCGATTTAATTATACAGTTTTTGCTGGCATTATATAAAAAGATTCCGTTTTTTGCTGCTTTGGAAACCTTATTATTCACTATCGTTACTTTAAAGGATTTGGAAACTCCAATTCCGCCTTCTTCACTACCTGCTTTTCCTGCATTGTAGATCGTATTGTTCGAGATTGTGCAATAATTACTTTTTCCATCTAAATATAATGCATGTTTCGCCGTATTCTTTATCGTATTGTTGCTGATCGTTGCCTTCGAAGCACCGCTAATATACATTCCATAACGGTTCGAAGTTGTAATAAAATTCTTCTTAACAGAAAAAGCATCAGAAGAGCTTTGATCTCCCTGAATATGAATTGCATCTGAGCTTTCACTTCCGGCTTTTGCAGTAATCTTGTTGTTACTGATGGAAGCGGATCCTGCTTCATATACGAAAATACCATTCTTGCCATAGTCATTGATCGTATTCAAATAAACCACGGTACCATTGCTCTGCTGATAAATACCGATTCCATTTTCGCCAGAAGTGGTGATTGTATTTCTTTTTATCGCACATTTCTTACTTCCTGTATATAAGAAAATACCGTTCTTGGCCGCTGTAGATATTTTATTTTCTAAAACATTTACTTGGTTACTAGCTAATACACCAATACCACCTTCTGTACTTTTTGGTGCTCCTGCTTTTGATATCGTATTTCCTTGTACCGTCGCCTTATTACAGCCATTAATCAGATAAATCGCATTCTTTGCAGTGGATGTTACGATATTTTTATTTACAACCGTATTTGGTGCCTGTTCTAGGAAAATACCATAACGTTTTGTACTTGTAATTTTATTTCCTTCAATTGTTGTCCCGGTCATTGGACGTTTTTTCGAACCGATCAGACGGATTGCATCTCCCCAGAGATTATTATTTCCTGAAGTATAAAAACGAATATTCTTGAATTCGTTATTCTTAATCACAATCTGATAATTGGAAGGTGTCTGTTCTTTGACAGTAGTCTTTAATGGAGCATAATAATGATCTTTTTCGTTATCAATATAAGTGTAGGCAAGGATACCAAGACCAGTATTGTTAATTATATTATTCTCAATCGTCGCATTTACATATAAATATGCCTTAATTCCGGCTTCATCGATATCATGGATATTGTTCGATGAAATCGTGATATTCTTGTGATATACCCCTTCTACTGCAGAATGACTTCCGATTGCTCTTGGATAATCATAGATTTCATTATTGGTAATCTGAATTCCATCACAAGGAAGATCATCGTACTTGATAAATGAAGACTGCATAGACGGAACTAAGACATCATCATGCACAATATCTAAATGGATGGCTTCTTTTAACATCGTACCATGATAACCATAGACCTTACACTGATCCACAATACCGTTTTTAACACCAGCGAAGGTGATCAAATGCCCTTCGGAAATATTACATACTGTAGCATTACGGATTGTTACATTCGTGGCATGGATAAAACGGAAACTTTCTGTACCTTTTTGATCCGCGATATTAATGGAATCCCATACACCACCTTGGATCGTGATATTCGTAGTTGTTGTATAACCACCTTGATCATTTTTCATATCATTTGCAATCATCGCACCTTTGGTATGTTTTTTTATTAAGTATGCCTGTGGATCTGCAATGATCGTAGTGTTGGAATAAATTCTAAGTTCTGAAGTCAGATCATAATTACCGGCGGGAATCTTAATCGTAAGATTATAATCTCCATTCTTATTGTAATCTAATAAAGCCTGAAGTTCTTTGGATGTGTCTCCTGGTGTAGCAGTAACCACCTTATCTGTCTCTGCCATCGCTGATACTGTTGCGAATGGAGCCAAAAGCAATATCATAGCATAGAACAAAACAGACAATATTATCGTGTGTTTTCTCATTTGAAGTTCCCCTCTTTCATAAAAGCTGCCCTAGGCGCTTCCTTTATTATACCTGATTTTTTTAACCTTGCCTACTATTTTTCGGCAAAAAATGGTTTTCTCTATGAATATAAACTTGATGCAAAGGGGCCCTAAGCCCATGTATTTCGTTAAAAAATAAAGTTACATAGCTTTAGAGCCCCTTACAAATAACTATTCAACTCCCTTTAATGAGGATACCATATCTATTTTCTTTAGCTTTCCGGAAAATACGTAGTTTACCGTAAGTGATATCGCCATAGTAAACAATACACTAATCAGTACGGAACGCAGACTAAAAACCAACTGTAAATCGAATTCATTTCCCATGGATGCCATTATGGTCTTTAAAATATACTTACCAAAGTAGAACCCAGGGAGCAGTCCAAGAACGGTCAGCCATGTGTTTTGAAAAAGTTGTAATTTTCGGAGCTTACCAGCCTGAAAACCAATTACTTTTAACGTTGCCAGTTCACGTTCTTTTTCTGCAAGACTTAGTACGCCAAGATTATATAAAACAACAATTGCTAATAAGGCAGCTGCAACACATAAAACTCCAATTAGTAGATACATAGTCTCTAACATTGATTCAATTGCTGACCTGCTATCACTTATGTTATCGATTGTTGTAACTCCCGAAAGATTCTCTTGTTGCTCCTGCAAAGATAAAATCTCAGTAGGATTGAAGGTATACCCTAACTTTTCAAAAGCGTCGATGGACATGGTTGCTGTCTGTTCTGCTGGATCTCGATAAAGACCAGTAACGGTTTCTTCTGCCCAATGGCTATCTCCATAGATATGAAAACGAACCCGATCTCCAACGCTTACTCCTAATTGATCTGCAATCTTCTTGGTTATACAGATTCCTTCCTTCGGTAACTCCATCTCTTTCCATGACATATCCAGATAACGAATCATTGAAATGTCATCTACAACATTCAACTCAGTAGTTACTTTGTTTGCTCCATACTTGAGCTCGATAGCTGATGTCATCACATATTCTCCATCAATCAGTTGCTTTACATTTTCCTTTTGCTCCATCGTAGCAGTTTCAGCAAAAGTATACTTATTTTGATACTTACAGATATCATCGTACTTCGTAGAAATTAAGCTATTAAACAAATCAAAACATGCAAAGCCACAAACTAATAATCCCATACAGCCTGCAACACCAACAATCGCCATCAGAGATCGAGCCTTGCTTCGTATAATATCCCGCAGATTCCATTGTGTCGAAAAACTTCTGCGTTTCCAGAAATCAGTTTTCTCTATAGGTGTCAACTTCGCAGTTTTCGGAGCCTTTGGACGTAAAACGGATGCAGGCACTTCTCTTAATATTTTAAGACATGCTGCAAAAGTTATCAATGTCGCTAATAAGACGCAGGCTAAAATAACAAGGATCGAATCGTATGGAAAAGCTGCTTCCCATACTGGTAAAGAAAATGTTGTTTTCATGACTGTATGAAACAGTAACGGTAAAATCAACGGACCAGCAATTGCACCAAGCATACCACCGATCAAAGTAAGTCCTGCACCATATACAAGGTAATGCTTCATGATACGCCCTTTTTTAAATCCAACTGCCTTCAAGATACCGATTTGTGCTCTTTGGTTTTCTACCAATCGAGTCATCGTTGTCATAATCGTCAAAAGGACAATCGCTATGAATGCAATTGGAAATATAGTAGTCATGGATTCTCGCTCGGTAATCTCATTGTTAAAAACAGTATGACTTGTGAAATTCTCTCGTGACAGAAAAACACTTAGTCCTGCACTTTGT
>JAQXNU010000189.1 GCA_029098165.1 Clostridiales bacterium | reverse complement strand
GATATTCCCTAAAGTAGTCATTTCCAATTTTCTTCGTTAATCTACGTAACACGAACTGTTTTAGGCGATTGATATGCATCATTTCTCCCACCTGCATCATTAGCATCGTTCTTGCAACATCTGCGTTGGCATCTCCGGTACATGCAGTCATCCAATCGATGACATATGGCTTTTGATTAGCAACCATAATATTGCCTGGATGAAAATCAAAATGACACAACTGCCTCTTTTCAGGCAAACGATCAATGTACTGCTTAATTGCTTCTTTTTCCACTAAAACCAAATCCTGACAAGAATCAATATCTCTTTTCAGTTTATCTTTCAATGAATAGTGAACATCCACTTCCTTCTGATGCATGGACGCATGAACAGATGCAAACATCTTCGTATACTCTTTTATCTTCAATGCATTCTTACTCAATAACTGAATCAGATTCACTCCTTGAATCTGTTCATACACAATTCCATGCCGATTCTTGTATTCTACCAATTCCAAAGCTTTCGGCATTTCTTCGTAATGCTCTTGTACAATCTTTGTAATCCGGTATTCCAATTCAATGGCTGGCATTGGCATACTATCTCGAAAAAGCTTTAAAATATAACCCTCGCCATACTGATACACTTCTGCCGTATTTCCCTGACCGATCATTTCGTATTCTATTTGATCCGACATTCTCATTTGCCTCCTCTTTCAACCTTCAAATTTGTATATTCCTCTAAAAATTGATTTGTCTTATTTAGAAATTCTGTAATCATCTGCTGATCCGTCTCATCGTATTGATTTAATATTGTATCAATTCCATGATACAACTTATCATGCAATCGATTATACTCTTCGACAGCCTGTTTCCCCTGATCGGTTACTACCAGATAAATATCTTTTGAGTTCTCCTTGGACTTACTCCTTATAATCAGTCCCTTCTGCTCAAGCTTTTTCGCCATTTGTGAAATTGCACCTTTGGTAATTCCCATTTTCCTACTTAGTTCCGACATCTTTAAATCTGGATTCAAGTTGATCATATTTAACGTGTATAATGTTGCAGAGTTTGCCTGAATTCCTATCTCCAAAGGGATTTCAATATTACGGATCAGATGGATCTTACAGGCTAGATAGTAAATCTTATGTATAAACTGTTTTAATTCATCCTGTTTCATCACATCACCTCTAAAATAGTTTAGTGCTAAACTATTTATTTGTCAATACTTAGAACTAGTAAAGAGGGTATCGCTTTAAATTACTGAAATGAGGCATACAAATTTATATGATACGTTTTATGTCTCGCTGCGTCTTGATATCGCCTTGTAAATAGCCCGTATTGGGCATATACAAATAACTCTGTTTCAAATAAAAACGCACCACGCTCTCCCAAAAAAGGAAGCGCTGTTTAGCGATTATTCAAATCGCTAAACGGCGCTTCTAAACTTACTTACAATAATTGTATCCTATGATCCGAATCTTATTTCGCATTCTTTAATGCTTCATTCTTTGCATCGACCTGGATCTGCCATTTTGCTGTATCGAACTCATACAGAGTCTGATAATCAAAACCTTCCATCTGCTCAGTCATTTCATCCCATAATTTATCAAATTCTGCATCATCGTTTGCAAATACCATCTTCCAAGAGTAATCGGTGAATACTTGATATACCTGGCTACGAATGATAGCGATATCCGGTGTATCACTTGGAAGTGTTACACTAACGCTTGGGCTAACGATCAATTTACCATTCTTCTTCATCCACTCAGCTGGTTCTTGAGCATCAAATTTAGCCTGCCATGCTTTCTTCATATCAGTCATAGTCTGCTCTTTATAAGTTGACCAATACTTCACATCATACTGCTCATTTGTAATTGGATTCATACTTGTGGAATCGATGATCCACTGATTGATTGCATTAAATCCATCTTTATAACCGCCGCCACCAAATTCATCAGGAACCGTAAGGTTATCCATTAATGCGTTATCATTTAATAGATAATATCTACCATCTTTCACCTCGTAGTTAAATCCTTCAAGTCCATCATGCTGTAACATAGCGCCTTCCGGAGAA
>JAQXNU010000188.1 GCA_029098165.1 Clostridiales bacterium | reverse complement strand
GTTGCAATATCAAGTTCTGTAATCTGAACATCATAACCTGCTGCTACGAACTTCTCGATTGTTTCTCTGTATCGTTCAATCGTTGGAAATTCCGTATTTACATGGCTCTGCATACCGATACCATCGATATTGCCTGCTGCTTTTGCATCTGCTACTAATTCAAGAATCTTTTCTGGTTTTCCGTCATCATAACAGTTATAATCATTGTAATATAACTTAATGCCGGTTCCTTCCGATGCTTTTCTTGCGAATTCAAATGCCTTAGTTACAAAAGAATAATCTCCATAAACAGTCTTCCAATTGGAATTACCTATGCTCATAGAAGATACAACTTCGTTACATACATCGTAAGCATAGAATAAGTCTGGATATTTTTCTTTAATATGTCCAAATACCTGATTCATAAAATCTTGAAGACGAATATTCATCGTAGCCACATCTACATATGCACCATTCGTATCAAAGTTTTCTTTGAAGAACCAAGAAGGAGTCTGGCTATGCCATACAAAAGTGTGACCTCTCATCTTTAAACCATGTTCTACTGCAAAATCACAATACTGATCCATTTGAGTAAAGTTACATACTACCTTGCCAGTAGCTTGGGATGCAGTCTGATCTAACAATACTTCTGGTTTCATATCGTTTTCTGCTGTAATACTGTTATAATGTGCTAATAAATTGTTTGTATAAGTTGTATCAGCTAATCCATTCAAATGAACTGCTGCACCAATATAGAATTTATCAGCATATACATCTTTCAAGCTATAAGTTCCTAATCCTGCGATTGCTGCATTTAATGCGCTGCCAGCTTGGGTCATCTCCTCTGGTGTCGCATCCGATTTCGCAAGAATATCTTCTGCCGCAGCTACTGCATTTTTCACTGCTTCTCCACCTTCGAAAGCATCCAGGTTCATTGCTGCATACTTTTTGATGATACCCATAAATGACAATACATCATTTAATGCACTATATGCAGAATCAATTTCAGCCTGAGTTTTTGCTGTTTTAAGTGCTACATTAGCTACATCTAATCTTGCTGTGAATGCACCAACACCCTTTGTAAATGAAGATACATCTAATCCAATTGTAGTGTTAACTAATGCTTTTAGCTTATATGGATTAATTCCTGAAGCTTCACCAGGTTTTTTACCTGCAAGAATGATCTCACCAAATAATCCCGTGTTATCCCATGCTCCATCCGTTGTATCAAATACAGTAATTGTACCAGCTCGATTGGAACCTGTACAGTCATTTACCTGTAACTCAATACCATATACCGTACCGTTCTTTGCAACATCTTGTAACTGAACTCTTCCTTCTACAACATATTCATTCTCACCCTTCTTGGTAGCCGTATAGAAACGACTTCCATCCCCTTTATCAAAGGACTGAATATTATCGTAGTTTACTCTAAAATGTAAATCATCAGAGCCATAAGCTTTGGTCTTATCGTTAAGCTCATCTAAGAAAATCTCAACGGAATCCTGTTCATAGTTATTGCTTGGAGTTAACGACATAATAGGATCTTTAACCTGAGCAAGGAAATAAAGAGCGCTATCATCCCATAATACTTTAAATGTTGCAGAAGCTTTTACGTTTGCGTTGTTGGTGTGAGGAGGTATAATCTCAACTGCTTTGTTCCAAACATCATCGATTTCTCCATCAACATTTGGTGTTCCATAATTACCAACAATTCTGCCCTCTGATGTAAATCCATTCTCATCAGTTACAACCGGAACATCTGCATCTTTCTCAGCAAAGAATACATCTGGTAAAATATTATAGAGATACTGATTTACACACTGCCATGTATGAGTTCCATCTTCTAATAATAATAAGTATAAGTTACCTACTGATAAATCTGCATTATAAATAAAGATTGGGTTGCCTTCGCTATCTTTCTGATCTGCCATAGCTGGAATTGCATTTACCATTCCACTATAAGCGATATCATCAGTACCAGTCGATGCAAATACATAGTAATCGTTCATTGCATAACCTTTTACAACGCTTGTAAAATCTGCATTACCTGGTCCAGCGCTTACTGGAAGATAGTACTTAAAGTAATCAAAGCGATTCTTCATAATTGTAAATGTGCAACCAGAACCTTGAGAGAATCCACCAACTGCTCGATGACTTCTAGCAGCTTTTAAATCTTCCTGGGAACCTGATGCAGAATAAGTATTATACTTTTCTGCAATAAATGGTAAGATCTCATTAACAATCTCATACTGTAATTTACCAGATTCCATCCCCTGATATCCAGGAGTTACAACGATCATTGGATCAAGTTCTCCGTTAGCGATCATCTTATCCATAACTTTCTTCATAACCGTTGTTACATTAGGATCTTCACTACCAAATACCGTATTCTGATTTTCTGATGTACCATGGATTAAATACAATACATTATATCTCTTATTCTTATCTTCAGCTTTATAACCTGCTGGAAGATATACTAACATATCTTTCTTAACTGCAGCGCCCTTTTCTCCATCATCACTATACTCATAAGTGTCATAGAATTCTCTTACTACAGTTCCCTTTTCACTAGCATCATAATCTGCACCAGTTAAGTAGTCAGCAGGAATTCTTCTAAACTCTTTAATCTTAGAAACTGCTGGATCTACGTCCTTGATATCTTTATGAACAAGTGCTTTGATTGCAAGATCAATAGAAGAGCAAAGTGCATCCACCTGAGCCTGATCACCAGTTGCGATTACTGCATCTGTCTGAGCAACTAATTCATTCACTTTTGCTGCTGTCTCATCAGTATAACGAACTAATTCAATATCATTTGCGATACTTACCATCTTTAAAAGATCATATTTATTAAAGCCCATAACATCATCAGCAGCTTTTCCACTAAGAACAACTTTACCGAATAAGGTTGGACTGATGTATGCAGTACTGGTCTTATCAAATACGTTCAAAGTACCTGTTCTGTTTCCACCTTTGGCATCATTTAACTGTAACTCCATGCCATAAACATTGTCATTCTTTGCAGGATTTTGAAGTGCTAATCTAGCTTCCAAAATATAACCTGTTACGTTACCGTCTGCATCTTTCTTCTTAGCAACTTCTGTATATAGAAGATCCAAACTACCGCGATCGGAAGAAAGACTATTTTCACAACTGATTCGATAATGTCTGTCATCCAGATCAAAGATATTTTCAACAGCATTATTTCCTTCATCCAGAAGAATTTCAACGCAGTCTCTATTATAAACCGTACCGGATGTTACATCTAGAGCATTGTCAGTAACATCTGCTAATACATAAACTGCCTTATCATCCCATAATACTTTAAATTTAGCCGTTGTATCTGTGGAACCTGAACCAGATGCAGTTGCTGGAACAAAATCAACTTTATCCCATACCTCATCGATAACACCGTCAATGACTGGAGAACCAAACTTAGCTACGATGTTACCATTATCATCTAAACCTTTTACTTTTAATGCTTTTAATGCTACATCAATCGCATCTGATGCTGCTTTCATCTCATCAGCAGTTGCACCTTCTTTTACAAGAAGTTTTTTCGCATCTTCAACTGCTTTTGCAAATACATCTAAGCCCTTGTCTTGATATACGGAAAGATCCGTATTGTCTGCTTTTGTAACTGCATTGATGAATGCAATAACATTATTCAATGCATCGAAAGCTGCATCGATATCCTTCTGTGTTGATGTATCATTTGCAACTGCATCCTTTGCTATCTTTAAGCTATCGGTTAATGCTGGTACGGTAGCGTCCAACTTCTCAGCAGAATCGATCAATTTAATTAATTTGTATGGATTAAGCCCAGGAACATCTCCAGGCTCTTTTCCAGTAAGAACGACTTCACCAAATACAGATGGTTTACTCCATGCACTGTCAGTTGTATCAAATACAGTGATTGTTCCCGCTCTACTTGATCCGATACCGTCATTTACCTGAAGTTCCATACCATAAATAATGTCATTAGCTGCAAAGTTCATTAATAATTCAACTCTTGCCTCAATGATGTATTCTCCATCACCTGTCCAAGTTGCAGTGTAGAAACGATCAAGATCACCATTGCCTGCAGATTGAGCATTCTCATAGTTTACTCTGAACTGTAAATCATCAAAGCCATAAGACGTTCCCTTATCATTAAGTTCGTCTAAGAATACTTCAATGGAGTCCTTCTCATGTACCTGGCCAGGTTGTAAGGTCATATTAGGATCTTTTACCTTAGCAAGAACATAAAGAGCATTTTCATCCCATAATACCTTAAATGTTGCTGTTGCCTGTACTGCAGCATTATTGATATGTGGTGGCTGAATCTCTATTGCTTTCGCCCAAACATCATCAACCTTACCATCAATTTTAGGTGTACCATATTTTGCTACGATTCTTCCATCCGATGTAAATCCTTTATCATCGGTTTTGGTATCTACTGCTACTGGTGTAGGTGTAGCAGTTGGAGTTGACGTTGGTGGAACTGGCGTTGGTGTTGCTGCTGGAGGATTGCTACTACCACCAGAACTTCCACCAGAGTAACCACCGGAAGTGGATCCAGTCGTTGCTGTTGGTATCGGTGTTGTATTTTTCCAAACAACCGTATTACCTTTTGCTGAATCACTCCAGCCTTGGTCTTTGATTGCACGTATTTCAATGGATTTAAAGATGCCATGATTATGTATCGTTGCATTCGGAGCTTTTATAACAAGTGCTTGACCTGAATAATCTCCTTCTTTAATGGTCAATACCATTTCTTTACTAGTATTAATGTATATTTTACTAGCCTTACCTGCTTTTAAAGCCTGATTCAACTGTTTTTGCGATGTTACAGTAACGGTAGGTGATACTTTGATCTTGATCTTGTAAGCAATATCTCTATTCAAAGTAGTGGCCGTAATGGTTACTGTACCTTTGGATAATGCTGTTACGACACCATTACCATTAACTTTTGCTATTGTTGTATCACTAGAAGTCCAGTTTACAAACTCCGAAACTTTAGATGGTCGAAAACTGCAATTCAAATTGTAAGTTTCACCTTCTGCCATACCTTTGATCTTATTATTGATCCACATTTTTATAGCAGGTTTCTCAGATTCCTCTTTTACACACACTTTAGCCTTTAGAACCGTACTATCGTCACCAGAAGTGATCTTACAGGTAATTGTTGCATAACCTGCAGCAACGGCTGTTACAACACCATCCTTATCTACTTTTGCAACTGTTTCATTACTGCTCTTCCATTGATAAGTTGCTTGTGAAGGTGCATTTTTGATGTCGAAATCATAGGATTCGTCAACCAAAATTCTTCTGCATTCTGTCTCTTCAAAGACAGGTTGTTCGCTTACAGCCGCTGCATTAACGCTGATTCCTGAACCAGTCAGATTCACGAACATCATGGAAATGACAGCTACCGCGCTAGTCAAGCGCTTAAAGACTTTCCTTTTCTTCATAATAGCCTCTCCTTTTTTGTGTAGCAATATTACGTAGTTCTAAAACGTCTATAAATAGAAGTATTCACACAATTAATTATGTAAATTATTTCCATTTACACTGTAATGCTATCACATGTCCGCAAATGATTCAATGAAAGTTCATCTACAATATAGTATAGTTCTTCTATTATTTCATAATAGAACGACATATTTTTCTAAATATATTATTGCATGTGACAATTTACCTCATTCATTTTTAATATATAGTACTAATTTATCATTGTAATTTACGAGAACATGAAAAGGAGCTGCAAAAATGAATTCTCATTTTTTACAGCTCTTTATACTATTACGCTTTTCTACTTTTCCCAATTTACTGGATCAATACTTAATACAAATACATATTCACACGTATGCTGATCATCAAACTGACATAGAACTCGAAAACCTCGATAGGATGGGTTCGTATATGCACTCATATTGGAACTTAAGTAAAGCGCAGGATGTCCCATAAGACCGACGTAATAGTTGCCATCGTCTCCATATCGGATTTCTCGCTTTACCACGCCAGATTCACCATACATGGTAGTACCATCCTCAGTGATCAGATAATCCTGTAATTCAATGCTCTCTGGTTTAATTCCATCCAAAAATGATAAACCTATTTCTTCATCATACTCAAACAGTTTAGGACAGGAAAAGGTTGGTATCTTTGTTTTATCCGCCATTAATTCACTAAATGAAATGGGATCTTCTGTTATTGTACCCCAGTTATCTTTCCAGCTAAAATTCTTTAACGTTGTATCGTTGATAGTAACTGTAAGTTCTGGAACCTCCTCAGAGAATTGTTTCTTTTCTGAATTAGAGTCGATGGAATCAGGAGTTTTTTCGAAATACTTATCCCACTCGTAATATGGAAAATCACTCATATTCTCTACTGCAATATATAGTTCATTTTTGATTACAACCAAATTTCCAAAATCCGCTCCATAGGTAATCTGCTCTCTGCTGCCTCTTTCGTCTTCTACATACTCACACTTCATTTCGACAAGATGAACCTCGGTATCACTGATTTTCTTAAATGCCAAATCTGAATATCCATCCTTCGGAACAAAACAATTACGATAACTACAGTGAAGTATTTTATTGAGACTATTAAAATAGACAGGATTGGAGTATTGATATGCATTGAGAATTATCCTATAGATTCCAGAACCAAATCCACTTAGCATAAGAAGTTCTGATATTCCATTCTGATCAAGATCTGCAATACAAATATTATCTAACTCCCCTTGAATTCTACATGCCCCATCATCAATAAC
>JAQXNU010000187.1 GCA_029098165.1 Clostridiales bacterium | reverse complement strand
CTTGTAAGTAGTCACCCCGAATTGTCTCTTTAACTGGTCGTAAATGTCCGCATATACCTTGGAACGAATAGACTTGTCAGCGTAAGCGTTCGATTTTTTACCACCAAGACATTTAACTCCCATTGTATGTACTGCTGTTGTGATTCGGTCCATGTCGCAACCTAACAAAGGTAACTCTTGCTTAAAATCTTCTAGGTCTTGCTCTACGTTGTCGATTCGCTCGGATAGTTCAATGTTGCCTTGTGCTAATAATTTAATCTGTTCTGGAGTGGTAAGAGGTCTTGGTTTTGCGATCTGCTCTTCCATTGCTGCAAATCGGTCCATGTAGCGATCGGTAAAGAGATTTCCTTTTGTGCCTGTTGACTTATGGGCTAAGAACTCACAACCTCTCTTGGTGACCATAAACTCTCTGTAACTTCTTCCTGTTCCAGATTTATAAGCACCTTCAATCCAGTACTTTTCGGTATTGACTGTCACAGCTGAATTTTCAGCCTTGCTAAAACTCTTGTTGATCTCATCAATCTTTTGTAATAAATTCTTGTGTTCCACTTCCATCATTTCAGCCACTTCTCTTGAGCTGATTCTTTGTTCTAAATGATTCATGTGTTCTCCTTTCTCACATCAACACCATATCTGATAGCCATTTCCTTAACGATAGCCACATACGCTTCAATGAGCTTCTTGTCCTTTTCGATCGCATCGAGCTGATTAATTTTGTCGATTTTAGACTTGCATACACCATTAAGCGCCATATTCTTTTTGATATTGACTACACGGGTATTCAGCGATACATTGATTCTTTGTTCCAGAGCCTTATAGCTTTCTTCTCTGATCGACTTAATGTTTTCATATCCGCCAAGCTTAAGAGCAATCTTGTTGATCAATGTCGTGCTATCCTTTCTCCAGTTCTGTAATTGCAATCCAACAACTTCTTTGATACTCTCTGCTGTCTCTAATGCCTTTTGGCTTGTGTCATTTGCTTGTTTTATCCCTGCTTCTTGACTTGCAAGCTGGTCTAGGATTCCTTGCATAAGCTGTAATTGTGGGGATAGGTTCTTAGTTTCGATAACCTCGTGTTTATATTTCTTTTCAACCGAGATAAAATACCGTCTTACTTCCTTTCCTTTTTCATTACGTTCCAGCATTGCCATTTCTTTGGCTGTATCTAGCTTGATGATATGTTGCTTTTGTTTTTGACCAGAAGCCGTCGAAATTTCGACACCTTGAAAATCTTCGTTCTCAATAGCTTCGCAATCAGAAATTCTTCTGTTGATCCATTCTCTGTAGTTACTTTTAACTTCCAATGCGTTATGTAACTCTGTACCATAAACAACTTTTTCGCCTGTGCTTGTCTCATACAATGGTACTAATTCGTTTTCAATTACTTTTAATTGATTCATGTGTTCTCCTTTCCTACTTATTAATAAATTCTTCAACTGCTTGCTTTGTGATTCTTGTCTTGCCTAAGGCTTTAATCTTGCGTAACTTGCCAGATGATATTAGCCTTGATATAGTGCTTTCTGACACACCTAGGTAATCAGCTACTTGCTTTGCTGTGTTAATTGGCATTAGTTCCATAATTCTCTCCTTCAAAAAAAGTTCAATTTTATTGAACTTATAGGTTAAAAAAATATGATGGAATCTCGTTCTCCGTTATGCCTAATAAATCGCACGCTTTAACAATTTCATCTTGTTTCCAATCAATCTTGCACCCGATCTTTAGCGAGCACGTACGTTCAGACCATTCCATCTTCTCAGCAAATGCATACTGCGTTTTAAATACTTCTTTAATTTTCCCTCGAAGTTTATCAAAGTTGTAAGACAATTATCCACATCTCCTTTCTTTTAAAAAAAAGTTCTATTCTGTTGAACAATGTTAATATAACACGTAAAAAGTCGAAAGTCAATACATAAATTCAATTCTTTTGAACTTTTTTCATGTTTGTATTGAACTTTTATTCAATATATGGTAATATAATCGTAAGAAAGGAGATTGATATTATGAAAGTAACAACGAGTAGTAGATTGATACAAATAATGAATGAGAGAAACCTAAAACAGGTAGATATAATAAATATGTGTGAACCATTTTGTAACAAATACGGAGTTAAACTTTCAAAGAACTACTTAAGCCAATACGTATCAGGCAAGGTAGAACCAAGTCAAAGAACATTATCAATATTAGGTATGGCTCTCAATGTAAGTGAAGCTTGGTTAATGGGGTATAATGTACCAAAGGAAAGAGAAAGTATAGTCGTAAAAGCATTTTCGGGTGGTCTCAATGTGGATACAAGTGTGGATAATAGAGAGATAGTGTTAATGCAATATTATGATAAACTTAATAGCCTTGGTAAGGATAAGCTTATCGAAAGAGCAGAAGAACTTTCCATGATTAGTAAATATTCAGAAAATTACTTGCAACCAATAGCAGCACACGAAAGAACAGACACCAAACATACAGAAGAAGGAAGAAAACATGATGATGATCTAATGAATGATGAATCCATATGGGGAGATTAAAAAGGGGGATTATCTATTGACATATGATGAATTACTAGAGGAAGCCAATAACAACGGAATTAAAGTTAGAGAGCTTCCTCTATCTGATTCCGACGGTAGAATAAATGGTAAAAGGATTGCAATAAGAAAAGGTATTCCAGTAGTAAAGAAAATTTGTGTACTTTGCGAAGAACTTGGTCATTACTATACAACTGTAGGTAATATCATTGATCAAAAAAGCACGAATGAAATAAAGCAAGAGGTAATGGCACGTAAATGGTCATATGATAAATTGATTGGATTAACTGGAATAATCAGAGCGTTCAACAATAATTGTCTTAATATTTATGATATGGCCGATCACTTAAACGTTGATATAGAATTTTTAAACGATGCATTAAATTACTATAGGCAAAAGTACGGGGTATATACTACTCTTGATAACTACATAATATACTTTGAACCAAACCTTGCAGTATTAAAGATGATCTAATTAGGAGGTGCGTTTATGTCTGTACAAAAAAAGAACGGGAAATGGTATGCTGTGGTTTATTTAGGGATAATTAATGGAAAACAAGCATATGAATGGTCTGAAGCTTTTGAAAAGAAGAAAGATGCCGAGCTGAAAGAACTAGAATTGAAAAAAGACGTACTCGAAAGAGACCACAAAGTACGGCCAAAGGAAAGTTTTGGAGCAATCGCAGAAGCATGGCTAAGAATGAAGGAAAAAACCGTGTCAAAGGTAACATATACTAATTATAGTAATTGTTACAACCTTTATATTAAGGATGCCTTTGAGACAACTATTGTTAGTCGGATCGAGTCTGTTGACATATCTAATTTTATGTACAATCTCGATTATAAACCTGCTACAATACAAAAAATCATGTCGGTATTGCAACAAATACTAGGTTATGCAATCGAGTTAGACTACATTAAATATAATCCTGCTAACGGTATTAAAAAGCCAAATATACGCAAGACAAAGAAGGACACATGGTCTGCAGATGTCATATCTGATTTTTTATCGCATGATGATGTAAAAAACTCTCCTATCTATCCAGCATTAGTAATTTTATTTAAAACAGGGATGCGTCCTGGAGAAGTCTGTGGACTTAAATGGAAAAACTTTGATGGTGAATCATTTGTTGTTGATAATGGCATAGCAAAAGGCGGTGGGGAAACCGAACTAAAGAATGACAAGGCTCACGATCCAATTTATTTATCAGATGATTTAATATCATATCTCAAGAAATTACGTAAGTTGCATAAGGAATTGTATCTATCATCTGGTAAGCAGTTTGCAATCGACGGATATATATGTTGCCATTGTGATGACTTTAGGCCTTTTACACCAGACTATGTATATCATACATTCCAAAAGTTAATTAAAAAAATTGGATACTCTGACAAAAAGATAAGACTTTACGATGCGAGACATAGCTTTGGGACAAACATGATGAAAAATGGAGTTAACCCTAAGATGGTAGCTGATATGATGCGGCACACTGATGTAAAAACAACTCTTAACAATTACTCACACACCGATAAAGAAATGTATAAAGATACAACAAAAATATATAAAATTAATATCGGGTAAGCAACTCATAGAAAAACTCATAGAAAAAAGAAAAAAATAAGACTTTCAAAAAACATTGAAAGCCTTGATTTTACTGATAAGCTGATGACGGGAATTGAACCCGTGACCCCTTCCTTACCAAGGAAGTGCTCTACCTCTGAGCCACATCAGCCTGCACGCTATCGCGTCCGAAACTTATAATACCATAATCAGTACCAAAAATCAAGTGGCAAATAAAAAAACTTAACTGAATTGTGTATGATTTTTACACAATTTTTGTCAAGTTTCTTCCGCCAACGTTTCATTCAATTTCTTCTTAATTCTCTGTAATCCATTATCGATTGCTTTCGGTTCCTTGTTCATGAATTTTGCAATCTCAGAGTAATTATAATCCTTTAGATATAATGTTAAAATATCTTTTTCAAACTCCGATAAGCGATTCATAAGCTTACTTTCAATTCGTTGTGCATTCTCACGATCAATCAACATTTCTTCTGGATTCATATTACGTGCATGTGCAAGATGAGCTACATAAGTAATGGAATCTGTATTCTCTTTATCTTCACCATATCCATGAGAATCAATAGAGATATAGTTATTCAACGGCTGATTTTTCATCGTATTCGAAGTTTTGATTGCGGAATACATCTGTCTGGAAACACACAAATCCGCAAAAGTGGAAAACGTCGCTGCCTTATCTGGTTGATAATCACGGATTGCTTTATATAGTCCGATCATACCTTCCTGAATTAAGTCTTCCCGATCTCCGCCAATTAAAAAAAGAGCTTTCGCCTTCTTACGAACAAGATTCTTATATTTACCGATTAGATAATCCATTGCGATTCGGTCCTCATGGCGAATAAGCCCGATTATGGCTTCATCGGTTAATTCATCATAATATTTCTTCTCCATAAGGCACCTCCTCCCAAATATATGTAGCAGACTTTGCACCCACAGGAGTGAATGCAAAGCCTGTATTACTTTTATTTAAAGTTTCTTTGACGAACGATTTCGAAAGCAAGAACCCCCATAGCTACGGAAGCATTTAAAGAATCTATATTACCGCTCATAGGGATTTTCGTTACGAAGTCGCAGTTTTCTTTGACAAGACGCGAAACGCCATCCCCTTCATTACCGATTACTAAACCAATTGGTCCAGTAAGGTTCTGACGGTACATTACTTCACCATCCATATCAGCACATACGAACCATAAACCTTTTTCTTTTAACTCTTCCATGGTTGCTACAAGATTCGTTACTTTTGCAACTGGAACGTAATTAATCGCTCCGGCACTTACTTTTGCTACTGTTCCTGTTAAACCAACTGCACGACGTTTTGGAATGATGATTCCATGAACTCCTGCCTGGTTTGCAGTACGGATCATTGCACCTAAGTTATGAGGATCTTCAATTCCATCTAAGATTAAGATAAATGGAGGTTCTCCCTTTTCTTTTGCCGCATTTAAGATATCATCTACTTCTGCATAGTCATAAGCTGCCGCATAAGCGATAACCCCCTGATGCTTTCCGTCTTCTGACATCTGATCAAGACGTTCTTTTTTTACAAATTGAATGATTGTGTCGCCTTTTTTTGCTTCACGGATGATTGTCTTGATTGGTCCATCCTGACAGCCATCTAAGATAAATAAACGGTCAATGGTTTTACCTGCACGAAAAGCTTCCGTTACAGCATTACGTCCCTCAATTGTTAATTCTTCGTATCTCATTTTATACCTTTCTTAAAACGAAAGCGGTTATGCTTATCGTTTACCTCTTATTTATTAACCTCTGTTCGGTCAAGTCCCTCTTTTACCAAGTAAAGAATCCGATCTAATTGCTCTTGTAAATATAAATATCCAATCAAAGCTTCGAATCCTGTTGCCGTGCGATAGTCCGTAACCGAAGCATTCTTTGCTGTCGTAAATGATTTTGCATTACGGCCACGTTTGAATACTGCAACTTCTTCCTCTGTCAATAAATCCATAATGGCATGTACGATTTCTTTCTGAGCCACAGCCTTTACTAATTTACTAGCTTTCTGATGAAGTTTATTTACCTGTGCGTTCCCCTTTTCCACTAACATTGTTCTTATGATCAAGTCATAAATACTATCACCGATATAAGCCAATGCTAATGGAGAATAGGTACGAATATCTGTTGTTGGTAGTGCAAAGGTCTCACGAACCTTAGCAACTATGCTCTCTTCCATTTTACACCTTCTCTGGTATCCTCAAGTATAATACCCTTTTCTAATAGCAGATTACGTACTTCATCTGCTCTAGCGAAATTCTTAGCTTTACGAGCTTCCTGACGTTCCTGAATCAATTTCTCGATTTCTTCATCAAGGATTTCTTCTTTTTTCGCCGTTTCCAAACCAAGTATATCACACAACGTAGTGATGTTGCAAAGCACTTTTTCGATAAATTCTGCGCTGCTATCAGCTGTAACATGGGTATTTGCTAACTTCACCATCTCAAAAACAGCAGTAACTGCATCCGCAGTATTGAAATCATCGTCCATAACTTCTTCAAAACGTTTCTTCTGAACATCAAATAAACCTAAGATTTCTTTTTCTGCATCTGTTAAAGTAGATGTCGTATCGTTCTTTTCTTCTTTTACTTTCTGTAAGAACTTTAAGTTTTCTACCGCAGTCTGAATACGTTCTAAACCATTCTTGCAAGACTCCATGATTTCACGGCTGAAGTTGATTGGACTTCTATAGTGAACGCTGATTAAGAAGAAACGAACAACTGCTGCATCGTATTTGTCTAAAATCTCACGTACCGTAAAGAAGTTACCCTCTGATTTTGACATCTTCTTATTATCGACATTAATAAACCCGTTATGCATCCAGTATTTTGCGAATTCTTTGCCTGTACAGCACTCTGTCTGTGCAATTTCATTCTCATGGTGAGGGAATACTAAATCTTCCCCACCTGCATGGATATCGATCTGTTCCCCAAGATATTTCTTACTCATTACAGAACATTCGATGTGCCAGCCTGGTCTACCTTCAGACCATGGAGATACCCAATATGGCTCTCCTTCTTTCTTTGGTTTCCATAATACGAAATCCAATGGATCTTCCTTTTCATCTGCAACTGCGATACGTGCACCAGCCTCTAATTCATCGATGTTCTTCTTACTTAATTTACCGTACTGTGGGAAACTTCTTGTTCTAAAGTAAACCGTTCCATTCTTCTCATATGCATGACCTTTTTCAATTAATTCAGAGATCATCGCAATCATACCATCGATTTCTTCGGTAGCCTTAGGACGTGTAGTAACTGGCTTTACATTTAATGCTTTTGTATCTTTTTCAAACTCAGCAATGTAACGTTCCGAAATTTCTTTTGCTGTTACTCCCTCTTCATTTGCCTTCTTAATAATCTTATCATCAACGTCAGTAAAATTGGATACAAAGTTAACATCATATCCTTTGTACTCAAGATATTTACGTACCGTATCAAATACTACCAATGGTCTTGCATTTCCAATATGAATGAAGTTATAAACAGTAGGTCCACATACATACATGCTTACTTTACCATCTACTAATGGCACAAATTCTTCTTTGGATCTTGTCATTGTATTATAAATTTTCATCTCAGTTATCTCCATTCTTTTTTATTTATTTTTCAAGTACCTTTCGAATATTTTCAATCTGAACTTTTAATTGCGTATTTTCTTTCTGTAAACGTTCCAGATCATTCTTAACTGGATCTGGTAAATGAACCTGATCTAGCTCTTCTCTTGGTACTTTTACATTATCTCGTTTGACAACACGGCCAGGAACACCAACAACTGTAGAGTTTGGCGGTACTTCAGAAAGTACAACTGAGCCTGCACCGATTTTTGAATTCTCACCAACTGTGAAAGAGCCTAATACTTTAGCCCCTGCACTGATCATAACATTGTCTCCGATCGTCGGATGACGTTTTCCTTTTTCTTTACCAGTACCACCTAACGTAACACCCTGATAAAGAGTTACGTTATCACCAATGATTGCAGTTTCACCGATAACAACGCCATGACCATGATCGATAAATAAACCTTTTCCAATTGTTGCTCCTGGATGAATCTCGATTCCAGTTTTTCTTGCAGTTCTCTGAGAATACCATCTTGCTAACACATAGTGTCCTTTTTTATATAGTTTATGCGATATTCTATGTCTTATCAATGCCTTAAAACTTGGATATAGAAAAACTTCCATATTGGATTTTATAGCAGGATCTCGTTCTTTGACTATCTTCATCTCTTCTTTTACAAAACTGAAAAATCCCATAGATTTCCCCTCCTATCCAACAAAAAAAACTTCGTCTCACAATAAGAGACGAAGTTACTCGCGGTTCCACTCTAATTCACAACATATATTATGTTGCAATCTCATACAGATAACGGCTGTGACCGGGTATAACTACTACATTCGCTATACCAGCTCCCGGAGGCACTTCATAAAATCTATTATCAGGATTGCTTTCAGCCGCTGACATTCCCTCTCTGTGATCTTCCTTTTTACTACTCTTTCCGTTCAAAGCTTTTATTATATCTACTTACCAACCATTCTATGCAAACTTTTCAATTTTGTCAACCAAAAGACACTTGAAAAATAGGAAAAGCATTTTTATATTAGTGTTTACAACAACCTGAACAGCCTTCACATTTCGAACTTGACTGTGCATTAGGATCATAAGAATAAGCCACGCCATCCATGCCATTATATGCATAATTAGCAACCGAATTTAACAGACAGATTGCCTGAGAAGAAATTCCTTCTCCTGTTCCAGTAAATCCTAGTCCTTCTTCTGTTGTTGCCTTTATATTGATCTGGTTTTCCTCTACCTGAAGAGCCTTTGCGATATTCGTTACCATCGCTGGAATAAATGACGCTAGTTTCGGACGTTGTGCAATCACAGTTGCATCAATATTTCCTATAATATAATTCTCTTTATCAATTAAATCTTTGACATGCTTCAACAATTCTATGCTGGAAATGCCTTTATATTTTGAATCTGTATCAGGAAAATGTCGGCCAATATCACCCAAAGCTGCTGCACCAAGCATCGCATCCATGATTGCATGGATCAGTACATCCGCATCCGAATGGCCTAATAGTCCCTTTTCATAAGGAATTTCGACTCCACCTAGAATCAGCTTTCTATCTTCTACTAATTTATGAACATCGTAACCCATACCAACTCTCATATATTTTCTCCAATCTATGTTTTGAGACACAGTTTCGTCATTTAATGATAGTTCTATTATTCTACCTCGCAAGCAGAATCTAATTCCAGTAACATACGCTCCCATTCCTGTAACATACTTTCATCTCCATAGAATGCCAGATTGGCTTTTGCTTGATGGATCATCAGGTCACGTTCACTTGGAAGCATTAATTGAAAGACCTGTGCATACTCTTCTCCTGCGAAACATTCCGACAGAACTTCTTTTAAATCTTTTAAACTATGAACTTCTTCTTTTAGTATTTGCAATTTATCTTTAAGATAACGCAATTGGCACATTTCGTCAATTATTTCTCGTAGTTTCATATCTGGTAGCATCCGTCCATCAAAATATGTATCTTCTGCCTTTTTCTTTTCACCAAAAGTTACAAATATATAGGATAGATTGTTATGTTTCATACTATTGACTAATCGTTTTGAAATCTCTTTGATCTTTTCCATCGTATAGGCGATCATTTCTTCATCGGCAATCTGAAGGTCCTCTAACAATTCCTGACCGACTTTTTCACAAAATACCTGCATACGAGCATTTCCTAATCCGTCCAGTTCTTTGATCAATTGTTTTCTATCTTCCATAGTGATTTGAAGAGAAGAAACATCACGTCCCAAAATTTTCAACCCAAGGGCATTCTGAAGAACTAGTTCAAATAAGTTGGTGATATAATCACTTGCTTCCTTATGATAACCACGTATTAAGGCATTTACCAAAGCGATATCAAACTTAGCAACAAAAGTATTCTCTAACCATAAATGATATAAGTACTCATAGATATATTCCACTCCACTTAACTCTTCAATCTCAATTGCAAGTGGATACTGAATCTCAACTGGGTTTAGTTGTGCACCAAACCTTGGTTGGTAGTTCTGAAAAAATTCGGGAATTTCTTTTAGAATTGTATTTTTATAGGTATTATTATCCACATCTACCATGGTTTTCTTTACCTTTATCCACAGTTCCTTGCTTTTCTGTACACAACCTTTCACAGCCACGACTCCCTTTTCAAAGATATCTTCCATATGTTCTTTTTTCCCTGCGGAAGGTTTTTTCACATTTGTAAGTCCATAAGGTTCTCCATCCTCTAAACCTTTGTAGTAACTATTCATACAATATTCCATTGACATAAGTAGCTGCTCTGCTATCTCTACAGATTCCGTATTACCGCCAGCCCCCACGAAGCGATTGATCTGTTTATCCAATAGCTTAAATAATTCTTTTTGTTCCCTAGTATTCATTAACTAGTCACCTCAAAATCCCCTCAAATTATTTCTTACAATTATTTGATTATACGAAAAACTTTTTTTCAGAACAAGTCTTGTAATTTTTTTCCATTCGTGATAGTATGGGAAGTCATTTTTGGCTTTTATCAGTTTTCACAACCTATCTCATTAGTTTTTATTATAAATGTATTGGTTTTTATTCTGGGCTTCATCTGATATAATACCATTTGAGACACTACATACTAACTATTTGAACGGAGGATTATCATGGGCGGATTTTTTGGTGTAGCATCAAAAACGGACTGTGTTTTTGATTTATTCTTTGGAACAGACTACCACTCTCATCTTGGTACAAGACGTGGTGGATTAGCCGTATACGGAAAGGATGGCTTCGATCGTGCCATTCATAATATAGAAAATGCACCTTTTCGAACGAAGTTTGAAAAAGATGTTAATAAGATGCAAGGAAATATAGGAATTGGCTGTATCTCTGACTTTGAACCACAGCCACTAATCGTTCGTTCCCATCATGGTACTTATGCAATTACAACGGTAGGAAAAATCAATAATGTCGATGAGATTTTATCCATAATCTTCAAATCTGGAAATCCTCATTTCCTTGAAATGAGCGGTGGTGATATTAATCCTACCGAACTTGTAGCTGCAATTATTAATCAAAAAGAACACTTTGTAGAAGGAATTCGATATGCTCAGGATTTAATCGATGGTTCTATGACGATGCTCATCTTAACTCCTAAGGGTTTATATGCAGCTCGTGATAAGATGGGAAGAACCCCTGTTTCCATTGGTAAAAAAGAGGATTCTTACTGTGCATCCTTCGAAAGTTTTGCTTATTTAAATCTTGGTTATACCGAATATAAAGAGCTCGGACCTGGAGAAATTGTTGCCATCACGCCAGAAGGAGTGCAGACACTTGCCAAAGCTGGTGAAGAGATGAAAATCTGTACGTTTTTATGGATTTACTACGGATATCCTTCCTCTTCTTATGAAGGGGTAAGCGTAGAAGGCATGCGCTATCATTGTGGCGATCGTTTAGCACAGCGTGATGATGTAAAACCTGATATCGTTGCAGGGGTTCCGGATTCCGGTACTGCTCATGCTATCGGTTATGCAAATCGCTCTGGTATCCCATTCTCTCGTCCATTTATCAAGTATACACCAACCTGGCCTCGTTCCTTTATGCCAACCATTCAAAGCAAACGTAATCTGATTGCAAAGATGAAGCTGATTCCTGTTCACGACCTGATCAAAGACAAACGCTTACTCTTAATCGATGATTCCATCGTACGTGGTACTCAGTTACGTGAAACAACCGAATTTTTATATCAAAGTGGTGCAAAAGAAGTTCATATCCGACCTGCTTGCCCACCACTGCTTTACGGATGTAAATACTTGAATTTCTCTCGTTCTACTTCCGAGATGGATCTAATCACTCGTCGTATTATTGCAAAAGCAGAAGGGGAGAATGCCCAAAATTCACTTCCAGAGTATGCGGACCCAGAATCTGATAAATATAAATTCATGCTAGAAGAGATCCGTAAACAGCTGAATTTCACATCCCTACGTTATCACCGCCTGGATGATATGATCGAATCGGTTGGTATTCCATCTTGTAAATTATGTACTTACTGCTGGAACGGAAAAGAGTAAATAGGAAACTTCAATGATAATTACGACAAGCCAGATGATGCAACTGCATTGTTTGGCTTGTTTCAAAAATATATAAGAGTTTTAAATTCGTCAAGAGAATTGTCATAAACACCATCATTTATGGATACTTTGTCTCAGGAACAGATGGAAGGAACTGAGTTAGAACAAAAAATGATTTCGGTTATGAACCGTTAACAGAACGAGTATGGTTAATAAATGGTAAACGCAACTTCCGAACATTCAAAGACCTACTTACATATAAAGAATCTAGTCGATATATGGACGTTGAGGCGATAGAGATGCATCACTAAACGGCGTTTCCTCTTTTTAGGGTGGAGGAGAGCACGTGGTAATGATTTATTAATCCCAATTAATTACTACTCCTGTAAAAAATCAAGATTTCTAAGAATTACAGGTAAAAACTATGTCGATATGTATCAAGTTCAGATTACTTTACGTGTAAAGATAGTAATATCTTTATATTTACCTGTAATTATTTGAGTTCTGCTTAACTTCTAAGCGGAATTTACATGTAAATTTCTTGATTTTCTTAAATTTACTCGTAATCATTCGTATCCATCGAAATCTATTAAGTCCAATTTGCATGTAATTTCCCCGATTTTCTTAAATTTACCCGTTTTCATTCGTATCCATTAAAATCTATTAAGTGCAATTTGCATGACTAAGGTATATTCACTTTTTACACTCAGGTGAAACAAACCTAAACGGGGGGTCACTTAGCAATTAAAAAAATTGCTAAGTGACCCCCATGTACTTTAAGGAACCATCTGTAACTTAGTGCGACAGCCCCTTCGTTGTATAGTTTTATATTTTTTACTGATTTTTCACAGTTTTTTCTTTATATAGAAAGCTATTATTTTACTTAATTTACTATTGTAAAAGGGATTTTACTTCTTTCTCTGTAAACTTTAAGATAAAGTCACAGTGTTCGCAGTATGCAACCATTGTTCCATCTTGTCTGTTTTCAACCATAATATCATTTTCACATCTAACGCATTTATTTGGCATGTATACAAATTTCATAACTTTACCTCCTCAAGGGGTTTCCCGTAACTTGTGTTACCTCTGGGTTGTCGTTAACTGCCTTTGTATCATACCGAAATTTCATGCATACTTCAATCTGTAAATGAATCCTCTTCTACATAGTTATTCCTCGTTTACTAGTTCTCTACTTTCCTTCCATTCCACAACAAAACTTTTCGTATCTGCGTATTGATTCTTGTCACTGCCTCTTCTTCACTGATTAATATCTCTCTTAACCGTCGCATCTGACGTTGTTTGACTTCCATTAACTGTTCAATTTCTTGATGATAAGATACACGATTCTTTTTTGATTTCGCTTTTAAACTTTCCACCAGATCGAATAAGTCCTCATGTGCGATAATTCTTCCAGCCCCCCACTGGAGTCGTTCTTTGGGCTGATCTAAAACATAATGGGTAAAATACTCAAATACTTCTCTTTCAAATAAAAATGCATAACGATTATTATCAATATGATAAATAGCCGTCATGGCACCTTTAATATCTTTATTTTTTAACTTTTCAATTGCCTTTGTGACTTGTATTAAATTCTGGATGATGATTTCATGAGGAAACTTGACATCATCATGCCAATTAAGACGTACAAAAGAATCCTGCTCCATCTGAAAGATTGCAAGAAGGTTACTGGTAATTCGTTCATGCTCTAAGATCTCCTCTAGCGTGATTGGATCTTTCGCATCTCCCTCCAATGATTTTTGTGTTTCTTCTAATCTTTTTAAATAATTTGAATTGATTTTACATATCTGTTTATAAAGTATATGACTGTTTTCTTTTGCTTGTAGCAAGGTCTGATTCAATCGTTTTATTTCCTTGGAAGCGCCCAGATGTTGGTCTTTCTTTGCAGGGATCACCATCTTAGCAAACAGAGTTGCAAAATTAAGTGGAGGAAGTAATGCCTGATCATAATCGATCAGCAATTTTCCGTAAAGTTCATGATGAAATTGATAGACACCTTCCTGATAAAACTTTTCATTATCAAACTGAGAGTGGTAATGGGTTTCCATGAACTTGCTGTCGGAGAAATCATTTACCATGGATGGGATACCTGAGATTGCAATGGAAAAATCATCTGACCAAGTCTTTACTGGCGCAACGACTTCAAGTCCATCTGGATAGATCGATTCCGGAACGCTTAGATTCTTTGTCTTCGAACGCAAGAAATCCTTATATTCATAAACACTACAGATTTTATCCAGACTGCCATGTGCCATGGCTGGAAGTTCAAAGTTAAAATCCACTACTACCTTGCCTCTCCATTCTGGATGGACATAAAATACTTGCTGATATGCGCCTGTCGACCAGTCAAATTTACTATTGGTAATCCCCCATTCTTCTGCTGCCATTGCACAGAATACCAGTGTCTTTTGAGGCTTGTACCCTGATTCCAATAAGGACTTTGCAATCGAAAGCATCATGGCTACTGCCGCATTATCATCTTGAAATCCGTTAAAATATGAATCATAGTGAGCGGATACTAAGATCATCTCCTCCGACTTCTGACTAGTTGTCCCATCCGCTGATTTATAATTTCGCCCTGGAATCTGTCCGACAATGTTATAGGAAGGCTGCTTTTCCCTTACTACAGAAGAAGCTTCAAAACGAACAGAAATACTCTTTTGACGGCGTAGTTCTGTCTTTAAGACTTCTGCATCTGCTCGAGACATAGAGAATGCCGGTGCATACGATGGACCTGCAATATCCTGAGCATTTAATGTTCGCTCATTGACTTCTCCATATCCCCCTTCCTGAACAGCAATCAACGCTGCTGCACCTTTCAAATAAGCTTGATATACCGGATAATTGATCCACCATTCATCCCGCTGATTAATATCTACGAGTACAAGTTTTCCTTTCACATCCAGCTTCTTATAATCATTCGCCGTTCCCTTTTTTACATAAACCAAGTCAAACTTTTCAGGCCCATTCGTAACAAACTGTGTCTGATAACTTCCTAACTCAAAATGATATGTAATTTTATCTTTGGTTGTTACCTGTAATTTGGCTTTTGTAAATTCCCAACTGTCTAAGAGAATCTTATCCTTGGTCACATTGGATAAGCCTATTGCTTTCATTTCCTGATATAGCATCTCACCTGTCAAATATTCTGCCTTAGAACCAGCCGTACGATAGCCTAGTACTTCATTACTCTTAAAGCTCTCCATCTTTTTTGCAAGGTGATACGCATAGGACGTATTAATACATTTTGTATATCTTTCTTTTACATTCATTACAATCCTCCAATCTACTCGCCGTCTTTCCATGAAGTAATTTCCATGGGAATTGGTGGAATGTCACTTTGTGTATTGTAAAGTCAAAAATTTACTGATAGAATACAATCTTGTCGCGTATTCGGAACTAAACAAATGGGAGGAATTATTTATGTCAACGCAACAATCTTCAAATATCGCTAATCCAGCTCCATTAGGATTACTTGGATTCGGTATGACAACATGTTTATTAAATTTACACAATGCTGGATTTTTACCCCTTAGCATTGTTATCGTAGCAATGGGATTCGCACTTGGTGGTGCTGCTCAGATCATTGCTGGAATTATGGAATTTAAAAAGAATAATACATTTGGTGCAACTGCATTTACTGCATACGGTTTCTTCTGGTGGTCCTTAATCCTTATCTGGATCAATCCTTTCTCTAGCATCAATGCAAAAGATGATGCTTCTATGGGCTTCTACTTAGGCCTTTGGGGATTATTCACACTCATTATGTTCATTGGAACATTAAATCATAACCGTATTACACAGATTGTATTCGGAAGTTTAGCAATTTTATTCTTCCTTTTATCCGCAGCTAACTTCACTGGTTCTCACATGATCCACACAATTGCAGGATATGTTGGTATTTTCTGTGGATTATCTGCAATCTACAGCTGTGCTGCACAGATCATCAATAATGAATTTGGTCGTAACGTATTACCTATGTAATATGATTTCATTATAGTCTTGATGAACTTGACTGTCAAACAAGGCTAAATGGCTAAATGAAAAAAAGGCTGTGAAAAAACAATAATAAAAAAAAATAAGAGAGATGCAAAGAAGCATCTCTCATTCATTTGCTATTCTGTTTTTTCACAACACTTTTTTACACTACAAAACCTTTTCCAAATATTTCACTTGTTTTTATGATCGTCAAGAATGCATCGGGATGATTTTCTTCAATATATCGTTGTAACATCTTGGCTTGATAAGGTTTCATTACCGTCATTACAAGACTTTTTCCTGTATGGGAATAAGCGCCTTCTGCCTGACAAATGGTTGCACTACGATGCAAATGATCGGTAATATAATTACAGATTGGTTCTGGTGACTGACAGATTACATGAAAATACTTGCAGCGATTCATACTTTCGATCAGATTGTCAATCACAAGCGATTTTGTCAACATACCTAAGACGGAGTATAAGAAGATTCGATTACTCAATACGAATACCGCACTTAATGTGATTAATGCATCTGTCCATAGTAGGCCCAAACCAACATTACTTTTACGATACTTCTGTATGATCATCGCAATAATATCAGTTCCACCACTGGAGGCTCCTTCGTGAAATAAAATTGCTGAACCTGCTGCTGGAAGTAATACAGAATATACAAGATCCAACATTGGTTCTCCCGTTACGGAAGCATTCACTGGCATCCAATGATCCATAACCACTAATCCTACAGACATAAAAATAGTAGTATAAACTGTCTTAACCCCAAAATCTTTACCAAGAAAGACAAATCCAATGATAAGTAGAATACCATTTAAGATGAAATTGGCAACTCCAGGTGATATCGGACTGATCTTACTGATCGTGATGGATAGACCAGTAACCCCACCAAAAACAAACTCATTCGGGAACTTAAAAAAATGGGATCCTCCCATAATCAATAGGACTGCAAATGTAATCAATATGTATTGATTAAAAAAACTTTTCTTTTTACGTCGTATACGACCTTCTTCTTTCACTGTACCTTACCATATGCCTTTCTTTTTCTCTGCTTCCTTTTTAACATTTTATCTGTTTTGCTAATTTAATGGTTTAACCAAACAATGCAATGTCGTATTATAGCAAACGTTATTCTATCACCATAAAAATTGGGATTCAACCAAAAATCAAATATACCACAATTTACCACAACTAAAAACAGGCAGCGTTTCCTGTTTCATCTTCTATTACAAGAAAATGCCCAAAAACACCGCCTGTTTCTCTTATCATTTAGGACTGATGAAATTGAATAATTGCTTTGAATAGATCACCATCCACTTCAAGTGTAAATTTGCCGCCTTGCACTTCCACAATACTTTTAACGATTGCAAGACCTAAACCTGATCCTTCTGTATTACGCGATTCGTCTCCACGCACAAATCGTTCCGTCAGCTGTTCTGGAGAAATATTAAGTTCGTTCGCCGAAATATTTTTTAAGACTATGGTCACTAAACCGTCGTCTACGGTTACCGACATATAAGCTCGTGTTCCCGGTTGAGCATACTTCACGACATTGACAAATAAATTTTCAAAGATACGATAAGTCTTCTGGCTATCCAAATGTAAGATTACTTTTTCTTCTGGAACACTCAAACGATAATCAATGCCCGCTTCTGCAAAACGGTCCGATAATTCTAACTGGGCCTGTTTGATCAATTCTACAACATCGACATCAACAGGAGCTAATGTAATATTACTACTGTTGATTTTACTCACTTCAAAGAGATCTTCGATCAAACGCTTTAGTCTCATCGACTTATTATCAAGTACTTCGACATACTCTCTTTGTTGTTCACTTAACGTCTCTTCTTCTTTTAGTAAATTAATATAGGTGATAATTGCTGTTAGTGGAGTCTTAAGATCATGCGAAACATTTGTGATCAACTCTGTCTTCATCTTTTGGCTTTTAACTTCTTCCGAAACGGCTCTTTTAAATCCATCCTGTACTTTATTTAATTCGGTTGCCATTGGTGTAAATACACCTAGTTCTTCTTCTAACTGATATTCTAGCTGTCCTTCTGCCATGTGTTGTGTAGCCTCTAATACTTGATCATACTGACTCTTTAACTTATTTAAGTATCTTCTTAAATAATAAAAAACTAAGATCGAATATAAAATCAATACAGGAATACCAAAAAACCAGATACAACACATAACCGTGATCACAAGGAAGTTGATAACTACAATTTTTGCAACCTGCTTATTCACTGGCTCATGGTAATCAATCACGTTTATATGACCAATAATTTTTTTCCACCAACATTTACACAAACGACACAACCAAACAAGGAAACGGATAATAATACTATTTTCGAGGCAATAACGTTTAATTCCTTTTCTAAATATGGATAGCACTGAGATGATACCAAAGAAAATCACTGCAAAATATAAGAACCATCCACCATAGATCAACATCACATCAATCAATTGCGCGATACCTGTTGATAGATTTCCGTTTTCTAAATTACGAAGTAATAAACCTCGG
>JAQXNU010000186.1 GCA_029098165.1 Clostridiales bacterium | reverse complement strand
CTAACTTAATTCGGTTGGACTGTTATCAATTAATACAGATATTGTTGTTCCCACTCCAACTTCACTTTCGATTGTAAGATGCTCTCCATGCTTTGCAACGATATGTTTAACGATTGCTAAGCCTAATCCAGTACCACCAGTTTCTTTCGATCGGCTCTTATCCACTCGATAAAAGCGTTCAAAAACCCGGTGGATATGTTCTTTTGGAATACCAATACCAGTATCTGAAACTGTAAGCTTTGTATAAAGTTCTTCACGTTCAATACGTACATTAACCGAACCATTTGGTTTGTTATAACGAATTGAATTATCACAAAGATTATTGATTAGTTCCTCCATCATAATCTTATTTGCATGAACCATAGAGGAACTTCCCTCTAAGGACAAACTAACCTGATGTTTTCTTGCTGGTATTATTAAGCTATTCACACATTTCTGAGCAATTTCATAAAAATCAAAATCCTCTTTCTTAACCTCAACCTCGGTAACATCTAATTCTGACAATTCGATAATATCATTGATCAAGTGTAGAAGTCTTGTTGCGCTATTACGAATCTCGGAACTAAAGCGTGGTATATCTTCTGGTTGTGTCATTCCGCTTTCCATCAGTTCTGCATATCCGATGATCGACGTTAATGGAGTTTTTAGTTCATGAGATACATTAGCCGTGAATTCTTGTCGTACACGTTCACTCTTCTCTAGTGCTTTTAACTGTTTTGCTATACTGTCATGTTGAATCCATATCGTATTTGCAAATGGTTTGAGTTCCTCATATGGGACATTGCCATGAAACTCCTCAAACTGATTAACATTTAGTCCAATTGTCTGAATCGGATCAACGATATGTTGCGTCAATAAATGAGACATCACCAAACATATATTAAATAAGATCCCAATACCAATACTTAAAATAGGAATTGTCTGATAGAATAATGCTAATAAACCTCTTGCCTCTTTTCCAACTCGTAAAACCGTATTTGGATACAGCAGAATAGCATAGTAATATGTATTCTTATTCTGTGTATCAGAATGACGCATATTTTCCCCATGCCCTTTTTCAAATGCATCCATGATCTCTTTTCGGTCTCCATGATTCTCCATCGTCTCGCAGTCCACCATATTATCATATACGACCATTCCTTCCCGATTAACCATGGTAAGCCTAATATCATCATTTTTAAAGATATAACTTGATTCATCTAAGTTGGTATTTAAGATTACTTCCTTTACAAGTGCCGCATTGGATTTAAGGTCTTCGTAAATCTGCTTTCGAAACATTGAAAAAAATACAGTGATTGTTAGAACTGTAGTTAATGCGATCGCTAACATAGCTACTACGACAAATTGTATTGAGATTCTTCTTTTTAAGCTAGTAGCTTTCTTTGTTTTAGACGCCAATTTTATACCCCACATTTCTTACGGTTTTAATAATCTCTCCACTCTCTCCAAGTTTTTGACGAAGAGTCTTTATGTGCATATCAACAGTACGAGTCTCCCCCTCATAATCGAATCCCCATACTCGTTCCATAATACGGTCACGAGACAAGACGATTCCTTGATTCTCTAAAAGATAACGTAAAAGTTCGAATTCTTTATAAGTTAACTCACATCTTACATCCTTAACCGTAACGGTATGTTTCTCAACATTCATAACAACACCATTAAACTCTAGATTGGAGTCCAATTGCACTGCACCTGCTCTACGAAGCAGCGCTTTTACCCTCGACACTAACTCCATAATACCAAACGGTTTCGTGATATAATCATCTGCACCTTGATCAAGTCCTTTTACTTTATCCATCTCTGATGTTTTGGCAGTCACCATCATGATTGGAATACTCTTAGTCCTTTTATCTTTACGGAGATTGGTTAATATACTTAATCCATCTTCATTTGGCAACATGATATCAAGTAGGATAAGTTGTGGTAATTCTTTTTCTAATGCTTGATATAAATCTGTACTAAGTTCAAAACACTTTACATCAAACCCACTGTTTTTTAATGCATAGCCTTCAATTTCTCTGATATTAGCGTCATCTTCTACAATGAAAATCATAAGTTTCTCCTCATCTTCGATTTGATTAGTTATTGATTAATCTATATTATCTTACTATGATTTCAGGAAGAATACAAGTAAATGTACTTCCAACATTCAATTCACTTTGAACGGTAATAGAACCATGATAATAATTGACAATATGCTTTACAATCGCTAAACCAAGTCCTGTTCCTTCTACCTTTCTACTTCTTCCTTTATCTACACGATAAAAACGTTCAAACACTCGAATCTGTGCATCTTTTGGGATGCCAACACCTGTATCCAAAACTTCAATGATCAAAGTATCCTCTTGGGACTTGATTGTTACATGAACTGATCCATGCGTTCTATTATACTTGATCGCATTACTAATCAAATTTGTTAAGATCTGTTTGATATGTTGTTCGTTTGCCACAACTTTTACTGGTATACAATCATATGTTATTGTAATATTATTGGTTGCTGCCATAACTTTGTAAGAGGCGATAACATCTTCTAAGACCAGCGTTACTCTCACCTCTGATAATGTTACCTCATACTCCCAACTCTCAAGTTCGGCAATCGTTAAGATATCATTTACTAATGTAGTTATATGTTTTGTCTCTACTAAAACTCGATTCATAAACTCAAGCTGTGTTTCTTTATCCGTTGCAAAATCACCTAGCAACAGTTCCATATAACCACGTATCGCTGTGATCGGCGTCTTTAATTCATGAGAGGCATTCGCAAAAAATTCTTCTTTTATCATTCTCTCGAAATCTAATTGTTGCGCATATTCTTTGATGCAATCTGACATGTTGATCGCGGCTTCTGTAATGATATTGAGTTCTTCATATGGTGTCTCCTCAAACTCCAGTTTCATATGATTTTTATTATAACTTCCCATAACATTAACAATGGATTGAATTGGTTGCGTTAACGAACGAACCAAACGCTCAGTTGAAATGAAAGCAATGATAAATGCGACTGTAATACTCAATAAAAATGCAGGTAACAATCGCAATAGATATTCGTAATTTCCATGAGATGGGATTGCAATACGTAAGACGCAATCTGACCGTGAAGAACGGATTGCAGTATAAAACATGGCCTCTTTAATCGTATCATCTTTCATTGTATTCCTTATCTGAGCACTTACAGTTACCAGGAATAAAACTCCCGTCAGACCAATTGCTATAACCAAAACAATTAAAAATCTTTTAATGATCTCTTTTCTCATTTCATTATCCTATCTACTAAGACTTTGCTATAGAATCCTAATATTATTTACCGCTCCTGTTTCATGGAACTCTGTCCATTCACATATATTTACTGCATGATCCCCAATTCGCTCCATATATTTCGCAATCATTAATACGTCAATATAACAGTCTGCATTATCTCCATGATTCTTCATTGCATCAATGACAGACTGCTTCACTGTATTGAATAATGCATCTACCTGATCATCCATCTTCTTCGTATCCTTCGCCTCTTCTATACTACAGTGAATAAATGCTTCTATGGCTTTATGAACCATCTTTTTGGCTACTTCGGCCATCTTAGGAATTGCCTGTACTAGTTCAAAGTTACTTTTAAAGTCATTACGCAGGATTAGTTCCGAAATATCCGCTGCATGATCTCCAATTCGCTCCATATCAGTAACTACCTTAAGTGCAGTAGTGACAATACGAAGATCACGTGCAACCGGCTGCTGGCGAAGGATCAGTGATAAACATCTTGCTTCAATCGCACGTTCCATATCATTGATTGTTCGGTCTCCTTGGATGATTTCTTTTGCTAATGAGCCATCTTCGTCTTTAAATGCCTGTATTACTTTATCAATAGCACCTTCAATTAACATTCCCATTTCAGTCAAATTTTCATTTAGAATTGCTAATTCGTTATCAAAACTTACTCTTGATGTCATATAATCTTACCTCCCTATCAACCAAAACGTCCGGTAATATAATCTTCTGTTCGTTTGTCCTTTGGCCTTGTAAATAGATTCTCAGTTGGAGCGAATTCCACCATATCTCCTACTAAGAAAAATGCAGTATAATCTGAAATACGGGTTGCCTGTTGCATATTATGTGTCACGATTGCAACCGTATACTTATTCTTAAGTTCGTTCATGAGATCCTCAATCTTTAACGTTGAGATTGGATCCAGCGCTGAAGTCGGTTCATCCATTAGTAATACTTCTGGTTGTACTGCTAATGCACGCGCAATACATAAACGCTGTTGCTGACCACCGGATAACCCTAATGCCGTTTTTTTCAAACGGTCTTTTACCTCATCAAATAATGCTGCTCCACGTAAACTATCTTCCACAATCGAATCTAGTTCTGATTTTGACTTTATTCCATGAATTCTTGGACCATAAGCAATATTATCATATATGCTCATTGGGAAAGGATTTGGTTGCTGAAATACCATACCAACCTTTTTTCGAAGCAACGTTGTATCCACACGATTTCCATAGATATTTTCACCATCCAACGAAACTTCTCCTGTGATTTTTGCTCCATCCACATAATCATTCATGCGATTTAGCGTCTTTAAGAATGTAGACTTTCCACATCCTGAAGGGCCAATAAATGCAGTGATTGCATTCTCTTTTATCTCCATATTGATATTTTTTAACGCATGATTTGCTCCATAATATAAATCCAAATGTTTTACATCGATTTTTGTTTTACTCATTAACTCTCCTACTTTCTATTTACATCAAATCTTTTGGCTAATACTTTGGTAAGAATATTGATTGCAAACACAATAACTAAAAGAACAACGGCAATACCAAAAGCGATGTCATATTTGGCTTTGCTCATGCTAAGATATAGTTCAATTGTAAGTGTACCACCGGATTCCATAATTTTTTGTATTAAACCCTCTCCATATTCCCCTAGTTTTGGCAAGTAGTATCCACTGCCCGCCGTAAATAGTAAGGCGGCTGACTCCCCTACAATACGCCCAACCGACAAAATAACTCCTGTAAGAATCCCAGGCATTGCAGAAGGCAATAGGATGGTACGAATCATATGCCATTTTGTAGCCCCCATCCCCAAAGCGCCATCACGGTAACTTTGTGGCACTGTTTTTAAAGCCTCCTGCGTATTGCGAGTGATCAAAGGAAGTACCATTAAACTTAAGGTCAAGGCACCAGTCAACAAAGAATAGGATAATCCCAACGTAATTCCAAAAAACACCATACCAAACAAACCGAAGATGATGGAGGGAATACCACTCAACGTTTCCGTTGTAAATTCAATCATTCGAACAAGTTTCCCAGGTTTCGCATATTCATTTAAATAGATTGCAGCACCAATTCCAATCGGAGTTACGATCAATAACGTAAGGACTACAATATATAACGTATTAATGATATTCCCTGCGATGCCTTCTGTTTGAGTTAAAGCACTACGAGCTTTCGTTAAAAACTGCCAGTTTACCTGACTTGCTCCACGATAAAATACATATCCGACAATTCCAGCAAAGATTGAGATTGCAATACCTGCACTTAAATACATTAGACAAGTCAAAATCTTATCTGTTGGACGATGTCTTTTTTGACAAATGCTATTATGTTTCCAAGCCCTTTGCTGATCTTCTTGTCTAAATTCATGCTCCATTTGCTTTCTCTCCCTTCTTTAGAATTCGATTTAACGATAGGTTGATAATCATAATAAAGATAAACAATACAAGACCAATGGTAAATAATACATCTTTATGAGTACCACTAGCATAGGACATTTCACTTACGATAGCCGTTGTAAGGAATCTCACCGAATTAAATGGTAAAGGAATGTTTACAACAGAACCGCTAACAAGACTGATTGCCATTGCTTCTCCAATTGCACGTCCAATTCCTAGTACGATTGCAGTTATGATACCTGATTTTGCTGCGGGCAGAATCACTCTTATAATCGTCTGCATCTTAGTTGCTCCTAAAGCTAAGGAGGAATTCTTTAATTGAACGGGCACCGCACGTATGGCAGAGGAACTGATACTGATCACCGTAGGCAGAATCATAATTGCCAGAACCAAGATTGCAGAAATCAAGTTTGCTCCTCCTGTAAACTGATGCATAGGCGAGTCTTTAAAGATCACTAACTCCAATTTGTACATGAGAGGATTTAAGATTATAATACCAAGTAAGCCATAAATCACTGAAGGTATGCCTGCTAATAACTCTACTGCAGGTTGAATGATTGCGGCTACACGTTTTCCTGCAATTTCTGTTAAAAAGATAGCGCTTCCGATTCCGATTGGAACCCCTATGAGAATTGCCATGGTCGTACCGACGATGGAAGTTAAGATTACATATAAAATACCAAAGCTAGGATCGGCTGCTGAAGGTTTCCATACAGTCCCAAATAAAATTTCTGTCAAACCGACTTGAAAGATTGCAGGTACTCCCTTAATGATCATATAAAGTGTAATAGAAGCTACTGCAATAACGGCTACGAAGGCACAGACCGTAAAGATTCTCTGTGCGATTTTCTCAATACGGTCTGCGCTTCTGGTTTGATAGCTTTTTGTAATTGATTCTTGTTTTGATTGAGGCTTCTCTAATTTCATATTTGGCCTTTCTAAGATAAAAGAATTAATCTACAGTTACTAAACCAACTTGTTGAATGATTGCCTTGCCTTCCTCTGATTTTAGGTAATCAAAGAATGCTTGCACTAATTCACTTTGTTCAGTAATTTCCCCTTTCGTTGCCATAACAAAAGGTCTTGATAAGGAATATATACCACTTTTTACATTTTCAGCAGTTGCATCGGCTCCATCGTATGCTAATGCATTCACGGTATCATCAACAACATCAAGAGAAACATAACCGATTGCTCCTTCTGTTGCAGCTACCTGCGCCATAACTGCACCTGTATTATCTAACTCATTCGCATATACACATTGATCTTCGACTTTTAAGATTTCTTCGAATGCTCCTCTTGTACCTGAACCGGATTCTCTACCAATCACTACGATTGGCGAATCGTTTCCACCAAGTTCACTCCAGTTTTTTATCGTTCCTGTATAAATTCCTACTAACTGATCTTTGGTTACTGCCTTCACTGTATTTGCTTTGTTAACTACCACTGCGATTCCATCGATTGCTACGATGTTTTCAACAGCTCCAGCTGCTTTTTCTTCCTCTTTTAAGTTACGGGAAGAATTACCGATGTTTGCAGTTCCATTAATCACCGCTTCAATCCCTGCACCTGATCCAACGAATTCCGCATTTACAGTTACGCCACTATTCTTTGCCATATAATCTTCAGCAACTGCTAACGCAAGTTTCTCCATGGAAGTAGAACCTACCATTGTAATCGTACCTGTAAGTTTTTTGTCTTCTGTTGTTTTATTTGTCTCTACCGTTTTATTCTCCTCTACTGTTTTATCATCTTTCTTACCGCATCCAGATAACATTGCCCCCATCATAGAAATGCAACATGTAACTACGAATGCTTTCTTTACAAAATTCTTGATTTTCATAATTCCATTCTCCTTTTCCCTATTCGTTTTTATCTATTTCCTTCACACCCTCAATTTAACATATACAAATTTTACAAACTATCATCCACTGGTATAATTTAGGTAAAATATAAATGTAATTATGTAAAATCTGTGTAAGTTCAAATTCAAGAATAGTAAAATAACACAAAAAAGAAGCTGCTGCGGACTAAGATCTTCTTCCGCAACAGCCCCTTTAAGGTCTACTGATCATTAACCTCGGTTTTTGTCACAATCTCTGAACCTGGCTTTAATATCAGAGTATTTAATGGATTCAGGGAAACCAGTTCTGCAAACTTCATATTGGTACGCTCCATAACCGTCTTTATCGATTCACTCTCGCCTACTGTATAATAATTTGTTTGTTCAGGTATCTGGTCAAGAGTCACGTTTCCACCAGTAGGAATACATATCTTATCACCAATACGTAAATTGTAGATATTCATATTAGGATTTGCTCGTAATAATTTGGCTGTAGGGATTCCGTAACGCTGACTGATCTTATAAAGCGTATCCCCTGGCTTAATAACATAGATTATCCCATTGCAATTCTGGTAGTTCATACTGTCCCTTCTATATTCGTACATCTTACGCTAAATGAAATAACCTGCTTAACGTATGATGACAAATGATTAGATACACTTATTCATTATAATCATATGGCCTTTTCTGGTAGTTCGTTCCTATTAAATACAGTTTTTTCTTTTGTTTATAAATTCTTTTGTTGAACTTAACTTAACTGTGTCGTATAATTAGTAATTGGTAGAATTAGGTCTTCCTATAAATAGTTATGTCCTAATTCCAATGTTTTTACACGATTATAATAAGAAAAGGCGAGGTTACATATGTCCAACTTAAATTATACGCTTGGTATCGACATAGGTTCTACGACGGTCAAAGTCGCAATCTTAAATGAACAACATGAAATAATATTTTCCGATTATGAGCGTCACTTTGCAAATATTCAAGCGACATTAGCAAATTTATTAATAAAAGCACAAGATAAAGTCGGTAATCTTATGGTATCTCCAGTAATCACAGGTTCCGGAGGATTAACGATTTCTAAACACTTAAATGTTCCATTTGTCCAAGAGGTTGTTGCTGTTTCTACTGCACTCAACGATTATGCACCACAAACAGATGTTGCAATCGAACTTGGTGGTGAAGATGCAAAGATTATTTATTTCACTCATGGAATGGAAATGCGAATGAATGGTATCTGTGCAGGTGGAACTGGATCATTCATTGACCAAATGGCAACCTTATTGAAAACGGATGCTTCCGGTTTGAATGAATATGCCAAGTCGTATCAGGCTATTTACCCAATTGCTGCTCGATGCGGGGTTTTTGCAAAAACAGATATTCAGCCATTAATTAATGAAGGTGCTACAAAACCGGATTTAGCTGCTTCTATCTTTCAAGCAGTTGTTAACCAGACAATCAGTGGTCTTGCCTGTGGTAAACCAATTCGTGGAAATGTAGCCTTCCTAGGCGGTCCACTTCATTTCCTTTCGGAATTAAAGAATACATTTATTCGAACATTAAATTTAACTGAAGAACATATTATCGCACCAAATCATTCTCATTTATTCGCAGCTGTAGGCTCTGCCTTAAATGCAGATGAAAAAGTGCAGACATCATTAAAAGCTCTTTCTGATCTTTTAAATGATGGAATTACATTAGACTTTGAAGTAAACCGTATGAAACCTCTCTTCGAAAGTGAAGCAGATTATCAGCAGTTTCTTGACCGTCATAATGTACATACGGTCAAAAAAGCTTCACTTGCCGATTATCAAGGCGACTGTTTCTTAGGAATCGATGCTGGTTCTACAACAACCAAAGCGGCTCTTGTAGGTACAGATGGCTCTCTATTGTATTCTTTCTATAGTAACAACAATGGTAGTCCATTAAAGACAACGATCAAAGCAATTAAAGAGATTTATTCTTTACTTCCACCTGGAGTTCGCATTGTTCGAAGCTGCTCTACAGGTTACGGTGAAGCTTTGATCAAATCCGCTTTATTATTAGATGAAGGCGAAGTAGAAACTGTTGCTCACTATTATGCAGCCGCTTTCTTTGATCCAGCCGTTGACTGTATCTTAGATATTGGCGGTCAGGATATGAAATGTATCAAAATAAAAAATGGTACCGTTGATTCTGTTCAGCTGAATGAAGCCTGTTCCTCCGGTTGTGGTTCCTTTATTGAGACTTTTGCGAAGTCCTTAAACTATGAGGTCGCTGACTTTGCTAAAATTGCATTACTCACAAAGAATCCAATTGATCTAGGATCTCGTTGTACGGTATTTATGAATTCTAAAGTAAAACAGGCACAAAAAGAAGGTGCAACGGTTGCGGATATCAGTGCTGGTCTTGCTTACTCCGTTATTAAGAATGCATTATATAAGGTTATTAAGATTGCTGACCCGAAAGATTTAGGTAATCATATCGTTGTTCAGGGTGGTACGTTCTATAACGATGCTGTTCTACGAAGCTTTGAAAACATTGCTGGTGTTGATGCAATTCGTCCTGATATCGCTGGTATCATGGGTGCTTTCGGTGCAGCCTTAATTGCTAGAGAACACTATGAAAACCAGGAAACTACGATGCTTACGATCGATCAGATCAATGAACTTAAATTCGAATCCAGCATGACAAGATGTAAAGGATGTACCAACAATTGTCTCCTTACAATCAATAAATTCTCTGGCAACCGTCGTTTTATCTCTGGTAACCGTTGCGAGAAAGCTCTTGGTAAAGAGAAAAATAAAGACAACATCCCTAACCTTTTTGACTATAAGTTAAAACGTTATACTGGTTATGAACCATTGACAAAGGAAGTTGCTAAGCGAGGTACCGTCGGTATTCCGAGAGTTCTTAATATGTATGAGAATTATCCATTCTGGCATACATTCTTCACAAAGCTTGGATATCATGTGGAATTATCTCCGATATCCACACGTAAGATTTATGAATTAGGTATTGAATCCATCCCTAGTGAGTCCGAATGTTACCCTGCGAAGATTGTACATGGACATATTATGTGGCTATTACAGCATGGTATAAAATATATCTTCTATCCTTGTGTTCCTTACGAACGTAAAGAGATATCGAATACCGGTAATCACTACAATTGTCCGATTGTAACTTCATATGGTGAGAATATCAAAAACAATGTGGAAGAATTAAAGGCGGATGATATTACGTATCAAAATCCCTTCTTATCCTTTGAAAGTGAAGAGATCGTCACGAAGCGTTTAATATCTTACTTTACAGAGAATAATCATATTCCTGCGAATGAGATTCAGTCTGCTGCTCACGATGCATGGTTAGAACTTGCAAAAGCACGTCAGGACATGCGTAAAAAGGGCGAGGAAACGATGGAATATTTAAAACAGACTGGACGTATGGGTATTGTCCTTGCCGGACGTCCATATCATGTAGATCCTGAAATCAATCATGGTATTCCAGAATTAATTAACTCCTATGGAGTTGCGGTATTGACCGAAGATAGTATTTCACATCTTGGTGAAGTAGAACGTCCTTTAATCGTTGTTGATCAGTGGATGTATCATTCCCGTTTATATGCAGCAGCATCCTACGTTCGTACACAGCCTAACCTTCAGTTGATCCAGTTAAACTCCTTTGGCTGTGGTCTCGATGCTGTTACAACCGATGGGGTTAATGATATCCTATCAACTGCTGGTAAGATTTACACGGTATTAAAGATTGATGAAGTTAATAACCTTGGAGCTGCCCGAATCCGTATTCGCTCTCTTTTATCCGCTGTAAAAGACCGTGAACGTAAGCACATTCCGACCAACATCACTTCACCTGCCCATAATAGAGTTCTCTTTACCAAAGAGATGAAGGCTCAAAAAGACTTTACGATCCTTGCTCCACAGATGTCACCAATTCACTTTGATTTTCTTGGTCCTGCAATGCAATCCTGTGGATATAACGTTGAAATTCTTGGAAAGAATGATAAAGCAGCGGTTGATGTCGGTTTGAAATATGTAAACAATGATGCCTGCTATCCTTCCTTAATTGTCGTTGGTCAAATTATGGACGCGTTATTATCCGGCAAGTATGACTTAAATAAAGTTGGTGTATTCATTACTCAGACTGGCGGTGGCTGCCGTGCTACGAATTACATCGGATTCATCCGTCGTGCTCTGAAAAAGGCTGGCATGGAACAAATACCGGTTATTTCTATTTCCACTTCCGGACTAGAAAAGAATCCGGGATTTAAAATCAACTATTCCTTAGTTACCCGCGCCGTACAAGCACTTGTATATGGTGATGTCTTTATGAGAGTTCTGTACCGCATGCGTCCATACGAGTTGGAAAAAGGTTCTGCGAATAAACTTCATGAGAAATGGGTTGCAATCTGCCAGAAATCAGTTCAGAACGGTAAATGGAGTGAATTCAAAAGAAATATTCGTGGAATCATACGCGAATTTGATGAATTGCCAATCGATGAAACTTTAAAGAAACCAAGAGTTGGTATCGTTGGTGAGATTCTTGTTAAGTTCCTTCCATCTGCAAATAACTATCTTGTTGACTTGCTCGAATCCGAAGGTGCTGAAGCCGTTATGCCTGACATGCTTGATTTCTTTATGTATTGTTCCTACGATGCAGACTTCAAACATGAGTTCCTAGGTAAAAGCAGATTGGATGTCACATATAATAATGTAATCATTAAATTTTTAGAATGGGCACGAAAAGAAGCTAGAAAGTGCTTTGACGAAAGCCGTCATTTTACAGCTCCTAAGCATATCGATGAACTTGCCAAGCTTGCGGAACCGATTGTATCCATTGGTAATCAGACAGGCGAAGGATGGTTCTTAACTGCTGAGATGATAGAGTTAATTCATTCCGATGTACCTAACATTGTATGTGCCCAACCATTTGCCTGTTTACCAAACCATATCGTTGGTAAAGGGGTTATCAAAGAGTTACGTAATCAATATCCTCACTCCAATATTGTTGCTGTTGACTACGATCCAGGTGCTAGTGAGGTTAACCAGTTAAATCGTATCAAACTTATGCTTTCAACTGCTAACAAAAACTTGAAAGCAAATACATCAGATAAGTAATGACATAACATAAAGTGGCTGTTAACAATACTCTTAATGTACTATTGTTTAACAGCCATTTTGATATGGGGGATTGGAATGTATCATTTTATCTTATTCATACAGATACTAGTTATATTGCTTGGTTTTATTATCATACCAATCATCTTGCTCCGTAAGCCATTTCACGGTGCCATTTGCTTTGCCTTATTTATTGTTGGAACCATGATTCAATCTTATGGTTATATTACTGAATTAACCACTCATTCCGTGGATGTTATAATGGTCGCTCAAAAGTTCCAGCATTTTGGGTTTGCCTTTGTTAACTTCTTTTTCATGTTATTCTTACAAGTTTACTATAACCAAAAGGTAAATGTAAAAAGCACCCTTCTATTGGTCTTATATAATTTTTTTATACTAACCATCGTTTTGACCAAATACCCTAATCATTTTTATGTTACATCCATTCAATATGTAGAAGAAGGACTCTTTCCTCATGCCATTGTTAAATATGGCAATTTCTTTTATTTTTACATGATAGAGAACGTGATCTTAAATGTCTATGTCATTTATACTGTTTTTCATCATTACTATACATTGAATATACCAAAAAGAGAATTGGAGCATAACTTTCTTGCTGCGTGTTTTATTCCATGTATCACTTTCATCCTGTGGTCCACTGGAATCTTTCGAGAATACAATCCGATCAATGCAAGTTACTCATTTACAGCAATCTTTCTGTTAACCTCCATTTATCACCATCAGTTATTTGATATCCTGCATACTGCACGAGATAATGTCTTTGATACAATGGAAGAGGCTCTGATCATCATCGATAATGATTTTCAGATTTTAGATTATAACCCAGCCGCAAGCCGCCTTTTTCCCGAGTTATCCAACGTGGATCGTAATACTTATCTTTACGATATCTCACCAAACTTATATGGTCTATTCACCCATAAGCGACCTATGGAATTTCAGCGTTATGGCCATTATTATCATACTCAGATTACAGAAGTATTACATAAACAGACCGTTGTAGGCTATACTGCCTGGGTCTTTGATATCACACAAAGTCAGATTCATATGGAGAATCTGATTCAGTTGAGAGAACAAGCGGAAAATGCGAATCGAGCCAAAAGCATCTTTCTCACTAACATGTCACATGAGATTCGTACCCCTCTCAATGCAATTCTAGGTTCCACAGACATCTTACTGAATCAAAAAATCGGAACCCAGGAGAAAGGTACGTTATTAAGCATTAAAACCGCCGGTACAACTCTGCTAAAAATGATCAATGATATTCTCGATTTCTCTAAAATCGAATCTGGAAAGCTTAAATTCTCCATATCCGAATATAAGCTGACAACCGTAGTCCAGGATGTCATCAATATCATCAGTGTGAAATTAGCACAAAAACCCGTTATGTTGCAAGTGGAAGTACAACAGGATCTTCCGAAATACTTATACGGGGATGAGACTCGATTACGACAAGTACTAATCAATATTCTAAATAATGCCGTAAAGTTTACGAATCAAGGTAGTATCCATCTTTCCTGTACCTCTCCTGATAATGTAAGTGATTATCTAGACAAGATCACATTAGTCTTTCAAATCACAGATACCGGGATCGGTATCTCGAAAAAAGATCAGAAACGTATTTTTGATTCCTTTGAACGGGTCAATGACACAAAAAGGAATCCAACCGAAGGAAGTGGACTCGGATTAGCAATCTGTGAAAAGATCGTTACAACACTTGGCGGCAGCATCTCTGTGGAAAGTGAGTTGAATATGGGAAGTACTTTTACCATACGTCTCCCACAAAAAGTTTCCCACGAAGATCACACTGTTAAGTCGACCAAAACCACTACTCCACCAAAACTTACGAAATCAACAAACGAACAGTATTCTGTATTAATTGTTGATGATAATACCGTAAACCTTCAGGTAGCGCACGGTCTGTTAGACTTGTATGGCATAAATATCGATATGGCTACATCTGGTAAAAAAGCGCTGGAACTAGCAGCTATGAATGTTTATGATATCATTTTTCTTGATTATATGATGCCCGAAATGGACGGAATCGAGACATTGAAGGAAATTCGTAAACTTCCTTTCAAATACTGTGAGACAGTTCCAGTCATTGCGTTAACTGCCAACGCAATCATTGGTGCAGAAAAGATGTTTCTATCTTCTGGATTCGATGATTATTTAAGTAAACCAATGCAACTAAATGGCCTTAATAAAATCTTAGATAAATGGCTATCCATCAATAACCCCACTACGCCAAATACGAGAACATATAAAGCAAAGGACCAACGACCTGAATTTTTCAAATACTTTGCTGAAATCTACTCCATTGACTGGGAGTATGGAGTTGCCAATTGTAATGGAAATTGGAATTCTTATTTCGATTTGTTAGAACTATTTTGCAATGATGGTTTGCATCAAATGGGTGAATTAAAAAAAGCCTTCTTTGATAACGACTTATCCCTTTATTGCGTTTTAATTCATGCCATGAAGTCTTCACTCGTCACCATTGGTGCAAGAGGACTTTCAGATCTCGCTCTTTCCCTAGAGTTAGCCAGTAAAGATGGAGATCTGTCTTTCCTAGAAGATAACCATCAAGATTTTATAACTAAATTTACAATCCTATGTTACGCGATCATAGGATTTATGTCTACTGAATTTAGTAAATAATCTTATATATTCTCAATCTGCCAGTCAATTGGTTCCACACCATTTTTTATTAGGAATTCATTTGCTTGACTGAATGGTTTACTGCCAAAGAACCCTCGATAAGCTGATAATGGACTTGGATGTGGGGCCTCGATGATTAAATGCTTAGGATTTGTCAACATCTTTTTCTTACTTTGAGCAGGCTTCCCCCATAAGAAATAGACGATTGGACGGTCCTGTGCATTCACTGCTTGAATAACCGCATCCGTAAACTGTTCCCATCCATGTCCCTGATGAGAATTTGCCTGGTGTGCCCGAACTGTCAAAACGGTATTTAATAGAAGAACACCCTGATCTGCCCATTTCTTTAAATAACCATTGTTCGGAATATAGCAACCACAATCATCCCTTAACTCCTTATAGATATTCTGTAAGGAAGGCGGGATATCTTTTTGCTGTGGTAAGACGGAAAAGGATAATCCGTGTGCCTGATTCACATTATGATAAGGATCTTGCCCTAACAAAAGTACTTTTACTTTATTTAATGGTGTAAAGTGAAACGCATTAAATATGTCATCAGCAGGTGGATATATCACTGCATTCGAGTATTCTGCCTTAACAAACTCATACAACTCCCTATAATATTTCTTATGAAACTCACTTCCAACTGCTTCTTTCCAATCATTTTGTAACATCAACTTACACCATCTCCTATTTTCTAAAATACACCTTAACGTCTTATGGAAACTCCCCGATCACTAAGATAGTTCTTAAGATCATTGATTTCTAATTCTTTATAATGGAATAAGGAAGCTGCCAATGCAGCATCTGCATGTGCGTCCGTCAATGCTTCATAAAAATGTTGCTTCGTACCCGCTCCACCAGAAGCGATTACCGGAATTGAGACATTATCTGCTACGGTTCGTGTCAGCTCAATATCATAACCATCCTTCGTACCATCACAGTCCATACTCGTTAGTAGGATTTCTCCTGCTCCAAGCTTATTTGCCTCCATTGCCCATTCGATTGCATCTATGCCCATATCGACACGTCCACCATTCTTATAGATATTCCATCCACTTCCATCTGCGCGTCGTTTTGCGTCAATTGCTACGACCACACATTGGCTGCCGAATTTATCTGCTGCCTCGCTAATCAGGGTAGGATTCATAATAGCTGCTGTATTCACAGCTATTTTATCAGCACCTTCTCGAAGAATCAACTTAAAATCATCAATTGTTCGTATTCCACCACCAACCGTAAACGGAATAAATACCGTTTCTGCCACGCGTCGTACCATATCAAGTTTAATTGTTCGTGCATCGCTAGAAGCTGTGATATCTAAGAATACTAACTCATCAGCGCCAGCTTTTCCATAAGCACGCCCAACCTCAACCGGATCACCTGCATCTCGCAGATCCACAAAATTGATACCCTTTACCACTCTACCATTATGTACATCCAGACATGGAATAATTCTCTTTGTAAACATACTTTTCGATCCTTTCTTATTTAAAGATTTGCGAAATTTTTCAGTATCTTAAGCCCTACTTCCCCGCTTTTTTCCGGATGAAATTGGCAAGCAAAGATATTGTCATGTTCAATGGAAGCATCAATTGTTGTACTATATTCGCAAGTAGCTGCAACGTCCTTACGATTGGTTGCTCTTAGATAATAAGAGTGTACAAAGTACACATAAGAATCTTGTGGTATATCTTGAAATAATTTTGCACCTGGTGTTATGGTTAACGAATTCCAGCCAATCTGCGGGATTTTCAAACCTGGACAGTCTGGAATTTTTTTTATGGTGCCTGGCAGAATACTCAAGCCTTCGATCCCTGGATTCTCATCGCTGCCTTCAAACAATAACTGCTGCCCTAAACATATACCAAGTAGTGGTTTTCCACTCTTTGCAATTTCTTTTACGGTTGTTACTAGATCGTAACAATGTAACTTTTTCATTGCCTCTCCAAAGGCCCCTACGCCAGGCAAAATAACTTTGTCTGCGCTATGTAATATGCTTTTCTCCCTTGTTATAATTGCTTCTTCTCCAACAAAGTTTAAAGCTTTTTCGACACTTCTTAAATTACCCGCATCATAATCAATAATAGCAATCATATCTTCCCTCCCAAGTCAATATAAGATGAGCTCTCACACTGGTTTAAATTTGCCAAGGAGCTGACACATAATATGCATCAGCTCCCTTGCTATTTTAACTTACTATAACTTATTTTTTACTCGATTCGATTTCCTTCACTATCCACTTTTATTTGTACACGTTCGGAAAGCAAGTTATAAAGTGCTTCACTATACTCTGTTTGGTCTTCATAGGATAACAACATGTTTGCTTCCTCAATTGAAACATCAAATGTCGTATTCAACTTATCTAATATTTCATTACGAACATAATCCAGATCGGATTCTATTCCAAGCAGACCAGCTAACGAATAGTATTTGTCGTATCTCTCCAACCCTTTAAGTAGGGAATCTAATGCTTCCGGATACTTCTTCATATTATAATAATTTTCATAAGAATTCAACTGCTTATTTACAAACATTACAGTCATAATTTTATCATAGATCTCAATATCCTCATCTTTAATATCAATTCCATAAACATTCTTATATGCTTCATTATAATGCTGAATTTCAAAGTTATTCGTTGCATTCTTAATTGCAATAGAGTAACTGTATATATTCGTTCCAACTACAATAAATATGGCAACTGCTGCGAACAAAGCAAATACGATTCCAGCACCAACTTTATTAATTCTACCTTCGTTTTCATCAATTTCGTCAATCAGTTCTTGAATTTCTCTAGAACGCTGTGCTTTTTCTTCTTTCTTTGCTTTTGCCTGTTGCTGCTTTTCTTGCTTTTTCTTAGCTGCCTCTTCTTTCGCTTTTTTGGCATCCTCAGCTTTTTTGAGTTTTGCCTGTTCTTTCTTTTGTTTTGCCTGTTCCTCTTTGGCTTTCTTTTCAGCTTCTTTTTTCTCGCCTTCTTCAATGGCTTTCTGCTTAAGCTGTTCAATTTCTTCTTCGGTACGTTCCTCTCTTATATTACCAAAGATTCTTGCAAAGAAACCTTGTTTTTTATTCTTTGCAATCTGTTTTTCTGAATTTGATGAGTTATCCAAAGATTCATCTTTATCTAACGAATTAACTTGTTCACTAATGTCAGGAATCATACTCAGAAGATCCTCATCAATGAGTGGGTCTTCTTCTTTATCCTTTAGCGTAGATACTGCACTTAAAGCATCCGAGAATACATCACCGATATCCGAAGTATGCTTCTCTTCATGATTCGCTTCTGTCTGAGATTCGATATCTAATCGATTACTATGCTCCGCCACCTCTTCCATCGGTGGCATTTCTTCTGTTTTATTTATTTCATTGATCAAATCCAGAATGTCTTGATCACTATCTAATATCTCGTCCGTGCTCGAATCTTGTTCCGAATTTGGACTGTTATTTACGTTCATTTCCTTATCTACTCGAGTCTCGAAATCTTCATTAACCTCTGGCTCAATTATCGCCATCAGATCATCCACAGGCAACTCTTGCTCTACCGGAATATCTTCTATCGTTTGCTCAGCCTCTGATCCTACCTCAGCTAGTTCTGAATCAAATTCGGGTTCTAATGCCATTTCTTCAGCTTCTAAATCAGGCTCTAATGCTACTGCCACTTTTTCTGCTTCTGGCTCAACCTTTAATTCTTCTGGTGCTTCTAGTACTTCTGGCCCAAGGTCTGATTCTTCTGGTACTTCTAGCCCAAGGTCTGATTCTTCTGGTACTTCTAGTGCATCTGGTTCATGCTCTAGGTCTGAATCAATTATCGGCTCAATTGTACTCAACTCATCTGTTGTCGCAACTTCAGGCAACGAATTCTCGTCACTATCTAATGAACTGTTGTTATCATCGTCTCCTTTTGCACGCGCTACTGCATGATCGAACAAGTCATTTAGAAAATCTAAATCAGAGTCATTCTCTGATTTGCTAAAAATATTATAATCATTTGGGACTCCATCAAAGATGTCATCATTCATATATTTTCTTTTTTCTTCCTTTTGTTCTTTTGATTTCTTAGGAGGTCTTCTCTTTCCATTATCCTGGCTATCATCCAAAGATGTCACTGAATTAAGCAGATTATCAAGATATGATTCATCCGCTTTATTTCTCACCTTCATATTACAGTTTTCACAGTATTGTGCACCATCTGGTATTGTCGCATTGCACAAAATACACTGAGCCATTCTAACACCTTCCTAATCTATAAGAATGTAAATTCTCTAATTATTTGAGTAACATAAGATCCATTTTATTTACTAATGATCCGATTTCCGGCTTGGACAATTGTGCATCTGCACCAACAGATTCTCCCTTTCTTATCATATCATCATTTACAAGAGAAGAGAAGATGATGACTGGAATCTCTTTTAACACACTATCTTCTTTGATGAGTTTTGTTAAACGATGTCCATCCATCTGTGGCATTTCGATATCAGTGATGACACAAGCAACTTTTTCTTTTACTAGATTTTGTCTCTTATATTCATTTAATAAATCCCATAACTCTTGTCCATTCGGTTTCATCATGATATTGGTATAGCCAGCTTTATAAAGGCAATCATGAAGTAACTGACTAAGTAATGGTGAATCCTCTGCAACTAAAATCGGCAGCTCGTTACGACTTCGTTCTCCCATTTCTTCAATTTCAGAAATTTTTAAACTGGTCTCAGGACTAATATCGGCTACAATCTTCTCAAAATCAAGTATAATGATCAATTTCTCTTTAATTTTAATTATACCCGTTGCTACACTATTCCCTGCCTGTGTAATCGTTGCATCTGGTTTTGAGATATCTGCCCATGATACACGATGGATTCCAACTACAGTATTAACGTGGAAGCCTACTTGTAGATTGTTGAAATTTGTCACTATGTACATATCTTTATCAAAAGAGCTCTTTTGTGGTAGCTGTAGTGACTTTGCTAAATCGATGATTGTAATAATCGTATCACGCGGCATAAAAATACCTTCAACACAAGGATGGCTATTTGGTACTAAAGTCGGTCTTTGATATTGTAAAATTTCTCTAATCTTTGCTACATTGATACCATAAGAATTTCCTCCGACCATGAATTCTAAAATTTCCAATTCATTCGTACCACTCTCTAATAAAATTCCATTTTCCATTCTATTCCCCTCCGGTTATATCGACGGTTCCATATTTTCTCTATATTGTACTTAATAACATAATACTACTTATCTTACTAAATTATAAACTATTGCGACAAATTATTCAATCTATTTTGCCGAACATGGCAAGACTTTATCCGAGAAAGACTAGCTCATCGCAAAGCTTATCGATATATTTGGAATCTTCACTTGTAAGAACAATAGTAAATCCCAATTTTTTCAATTTACGTAAAATTCGACGAAGCTCCATATGATTGTCTTCGTTCTCTTTGGAGAATAAATCCGCATGGAGCAATAATAAATCCTGCCCCTCCATAATCGCCTGAGCAATGCTTAACTTTTGTTCCATCCTTTTGGAATACTGGCTGACTTTTAATCTACTATTCGGATTTAAGCCAACAAAGGCCATCGCTTCCAAGATTTCTTCACTAGTGGCCTTTTCATTCATTCCTGCTATATATTTTAGATTTTTAAATCCAGTTAATTCTCTTAAAAAACCAATCTGGTCGATATAAACACCAACATATTCTGGTGTCTGTCCATATAATCCCAAACGTTCTTCGCCATAAAAGATATCTCCAGAACATGGCATCACTTCACCTGACAAAAGCTGCATGAACAATGTTACTGTTCTGCAGCTTTTTCCTATAATTCCAACAACCTTGCCTTGTTCAATTTTAAGATTTATTGCTGATAAATAACATTTACCTTCGTAGTTTTTTGTTACATCTTCAATTTGTATTGCGTATTTCATTTTTCTGTCCTAACTAATCATTAAAGTATTTTACTTTATCATGAAATACGCGCTACATCAATTATAAAATTGTGGTAACAACCTACAAGGATAAATCTTTTCGACAAAAGACTTTCACACCAACCCCATAAAAGATCAGTCCAACAACAAGCAAAACTATTGCTCCTATATAACCTTTGCTCTGATTTGTAACCAGTGCTTTCGTATCAAACAATGTCATAGGAGTCAAGTATTTAAAGAATTCTGCCTTATCTCCGGTCTGTGCGATCATCTTAATCATAAGAAATGCGATACTTATGCCAATGCCGATTCCATTGGCAAGCTTAGCTTCTTGAAAGATGCATGCGGTACAGAAGCATAATCCACTAAAAAACATAATCAGACATAAGAGTCCAAAATTTAATACAACGAACTTTCCAATTTCCAATTCTCCTGGAAACATAATCTGAGAAATAATAATACACATAACCGTAGCAAAGACACATAAACTGATATTTGCTAAGACCATAACAAACAACTGAGTCCGAACGATCTTTCCTCTGCTATTTGGTGTTGCAAGAAGATATGCCATGGAACCTCGATCGTTATAATGAATCAATAATCTTAATGTTAAGATAATGATTAAGATCAATGGAAATACCACAAAGATTAAATTGTAAAGTAACTGTGCTAAGAATTCAACTAAAACGCTACTAAAACTGTTCATACCAAAGGCAGCAAACAATTGTGGCATTCCTTCTGCCATCATCTTTAGACTTTCACCTAACTCTGGATCAAACATCGCAATGATGATTGCTCCATACATCGTCATTACAGCAAACATAAATAAGAGAATCTTGTAATTTGATTTAATCTCACGTTTTAATAAAGGTTTACTTAACATTCTCCTCACCTCCATAAAAATGCATAAACATCTCTTCGAGCGACTGACTCTTAATACTTAAATCTTTAATTTCATACTTGCTAATTCCCTTAATGAAATCATCAACATTCCCCTTAACACCAACTGTGATCGTTGCATCTTCCACAGCCTCTTTCGATATTTGATGTTCTTTTGCGTATTGCTCTGCACTATCTTTATCCTTAAATCGAACAATATAGTTTTTCTTCTTTCCACTCTTTAATTTATTCATATCCTCTACCGCCATAATATGACCGCTTTTGATGATAACGGTTCGATCACAAGTTCGTTCGATTTCTTCAAAGATATGAGAAGACATAAGAATTGTCGTTCCTTTCGCTTTCTCTTTTAAGATTAATTCTACAAAACGATTCTGCATTAGCGGATCCAAGCCTGATGTCGGTTCATCCAAGATTACCTGCTTCGGATGATTCATAAATGCACACACGATACCAATTTTTTGTTTCATCCCTTTCGACATCTTTTTTAGTTTTCCTTTTGGATCTAGTTCAAAAAATTCCATCAGTTCCTTTGCATAGGATAGATCTGTCATATTCTTCATATCTGCTATGAATTTAATGAATTCAATCCCTGTCATTCCATCCATAAATGCAATCTCACCCGGTAGATACCCTAATGTTTCCTGAATTTTTGCAGCATCCTTAAAACAATCCAAACCATTGATCTTAACTTCACCAGAATCTGGATGTATAAATCCCATCAATTGACGAATCGTTGTTGTTTTCCCTGCCCCATTCGGTCCAAGAAATCCCATCACTTCTCCTTGATTTACCGAAAAGCTCACATCAAAAACGCCTTTTTGATTTCCATAATCTTTTGTTATGTGATTAATTTCAAATACCTTTGTCATTGAAACTCCTCCTTATAAGCAATCTTTTTAAATACTTTGACCCACTCTTCAAATTCATTCAGTATCTCATCTAAATTCACCACTGCATCCTGCAACTGCAACTCATACATATAGCCTTCTGCCATCCATAAAATCATTTTTGAAATTTTAAGATAATCCACTCCTTCTCGAAATTTCGAATAATCGATGTGTTCAAAGAACCCTTTATATTGTTCCTGACTATATTGATTGATCTTATCGCGAATGTCTCTTCCTGCTTCTGTATCTGACTTCATAATAACCTTTTCAGAAAATCGAAGTAAATAAGGATTTTTCTGAAAAATTCTGTACTTCATGTTAGCAGCGTACTTTAAAACTTCAAAATAATCATTTAACTCATAATACTCATCTTTGACAATCTCATTTGTTAAGAACTCTAATGTGTAATCAAATAAATATGTATACAACGATTGCTTATTATGAAAATAATAGAACAACAGACCTTTTGATATACCTGCTTTTGCAGCTATGTCATCCGTAGATGCATGCTTATAATCATATTTTGAAAAGACTTCTAATGCCGCATTGATGATCGTCTGTTGCTTCTCTTTGGGTAACTCAAAAAATTTTTCATTCATGAATGTAACCTCCATTATTTGAAGATTAACCAAATCGGTTTGACTTATCTGGTTAACTTTAGTATATCGTATTGACTATTTTGCGCAACCCCCCCAAAAAAAATATTTTTTTATGTTTTTTTCTTATATAAAAAAAGCTGTTGCAAGCCACGTACAGGTAGCTAACAACAGCCCTTATTCTATTTCAACTTTACTTTAATGTACCATTTAAAACTAAAACAACAAAAATACAAGTGATTAATATTGCAGCAGTAACCAACATAACACCTACATTGCTCTTTTTCTCCGATTTTTTGGTATCTGCGATCAGATGACCTCTTCGAAGTCCAGATACCACTGGTTTGTAAATTAGCATAGTTACAGCAGCATTAATTGCGCCTTTTAATAAATTATGTGGCAAAAAACATGGAAGTAACATTTCGGCCACTGCCTGTCTAGGAAATCCCATATAAATCGGTGTGATTAGATAGTTCCATAATAACATCGTTGCTGTCATCGTTAAAGTACCTACGATCAAACCTGTGACTGCACCTTTGATTGAATGTTTCTTTTTGTAGATATAAGCAGCCGTACAAGTAAAGGAACATGTGGAAATAACATTCATCAAACAGCCAATTGGTCCACTTTCACTTACAGTGACCATTTCAATCAAAGAAACAATGACAGAAATCGCAAATGAAGTGACAGGTCCAAAGATAAATCCTCCAATCGAAATAACAATGTCCTTAGGGTCATACTTCACAAACGGTATTGCTGCAACTAGCGGAAAACGGATGATTAGCATCACTAAATAAGCTAATGCACAAAGCATCGCAACAGTTGTCATCTTTTTTACTTTTTCATTCATACTAAATAATCCTCCTAATATTGTGATAAAAAAACACCTGAAAGAAATTCATGTCTTTCAGGTGCTAAAATTCAGGTGGATTACGAGGTTATACCGTTATCACATTAAAACTTCAACACGCCTTCTTCCATCCAGACTATACTGTCGGTCTTGGAATTACACCAAGTCATACGCTTTCGCGCTCGCGGACTATACCGCCGGTCGGGAATCCTAATCTTACTGCTTGATTACTCGCCCTGCCCTGAAGACATCTTCGATTCAGTTGTTTTATATATACTACCTCTTTCTACCGGTTATGTCAACCTTTTGTTTCTAGTTTCTAAAACTTAACTAACTCCATACACCATCGGACTGGATCAAACTTACTCATGAACTGCAATACTTGCGGCATGCGATCGACTGTGACAAACATTCCGCTGATCATCATTAAAAATGCAGCGATTGTTGATGCACTAATTCCAGCCTGTGTATCATTACTGCATATCGCACATAAAATCATTGCTACTACTGATGCTACTACTGTGACCAAAGCAATGATCAAAATACTTGCTTTTACAGAAAGCCATGTTCCATTTACGGTACAAAGCAGTAAAAAGCTAGCAAGTACTTGAAGCAGAGTGACAAAAAAGATAAAACAAAGATTCCCTACTAAATAAGTTTTCTTTTTTTTAGGAGCATAACAATAACGTTCTACTAACCCCTGGTTCTTATCCCTTTGATACATTCCACCTTGTAGAACGGACATGATTAGAAATAAAGACATAAGAAAACCAACGGACTGCTGCATCATAGTAAGATGAGTTGCCTTCTCACGTTCGTTTTGTGGAACACTTTCTTTTAATGATCCATTTAATACTAACTGATAGAACTCTTGATTATCTTTTTTCGTTTTGGTACTAATCACTGCCTCTTCACTAATTCCTTTAGAAGCATCAATTATATACTGATAGGTTCCTAAGATTAAATCGGTATGATATGTATCAACACTGGCAACTTGTGCCTTGATGTTTGGATTCTCATTTAGGATAGAACATATGGATTCTACACTTTCACTTCGATTATCTGCCGATTTACTACCAGGACTCATCAAATTTATGACACCTACTCGGTAAGTATTGTCCCGGATCTGATTAATTAAACTCATGCAAGGGCTAAGTAGTAAAGGCATGAAGAATATGATAGCCCAGCGGATCTTATGCCGTAAACTACGTTTCAGATTATTTCTCATAACTAAACATATCTCCATTACAGAATGCCTCCTTTCTAAATTTTATGACAGCCAGCGTCATAATTCCGATGCATAAAAGAACAAAAATAATCGTCATCATAAATAAAAGTTGCGATTTTGAGTCATACATAGCTAGAAATTGACTACGGTTGATCCAAGTTAGCGGAGATGCCTGAATCACTTTTTGAATGAGTGGATCTGTGCTCCCAAAGGGATAGAAACATCCGCCTAATACAGCGAATAACATAATCGGTAAATTAATCAAATTCTTTACAACAATAAAATTTTTCATACCAAGTCCAAGCCACAACCCAAGGGCATAGATTACCCCAGTCCATGCAATACTCATAAGATACATTGCCATGCCATGACCATGAAACGATACACGCAATACCAAACTTGCAAAAAGATAAACGAATCCATGACAGATACTCATCGCACTCACACCTGCAAAAAACTTTGCCAATAGTAGTTTTCTTGTCGAGACTGGGGTAGTTAAAAATCGCTCTGCTGCATGCTTACGCACCTCTTCCTGTCCAAGATAAGCTGCTGTAGTAACTTCAAAGCTAATACAAAATGGAACTAAGACAATGGTATAATAACTAAAAGAAGAAAGTTCCTGTCCATAACTTCCTTTCCGAAGCCATCCCATCAATAAGATCATAACAATTGGAAATACAACACTATATCCTATGGTAAATGAATCTTTAACCGTACGCTTTAAATAGAAAGCGTATAACCGCATAAATACAAGCATGACTATTCCTCCTCATCTCTTAGTTTCGTACCTGTCAGATACAAAAAGATATCTTCCAACCGATTCAGATTCTTCGCACGATATTTTTCCTTGAATTTGTCTTTTGCTTCATCTTCTAGGATTCTTCCATGATCCATAATGATAATCCGATTGCAGATTTCTTCAATCTCCTCCATATAATGAGATACATAAATGACCGTTGTTCCTTTGGCATTTAACTTCTTGATTGACTCCATAATATGATTTCTTGACTGAGGGTCAATTCCAACCGTTGGCTCATCCATGATCAGCAACTCTGGCGAATGTGCAATCGAACAAGCAATATTAAGTCTTCGTTTCATACCGCCCGAGAACTTCCCCGGCATTTCCTTTCGTCTTTCCCATAATCCTACAAACTCCAATGCCTCTTGTGCTCGTTCCTTAACTTCCTGTTTTTTATATCCATACAAGGAACAGAAAAACTTTACATTATCATAGGCGCTTAAATCCTCGTAAATGGCAATGTCCTGAGGCACGATTCCCAATTTACTTTTGTACTTTTTTACTTGATTTGCAATGGACGCTTTATGAAACAGTATCTCTCCATCTGTTTTCTCTTCCACATCAGCTAGTATCTTAATCATCGTGCTTTTTCCTGCACCATTCGGACCAATCAAGCCAACAATCTCCCCTGAATTCACCACATAGGAGACATCTTCGACGACTAGTTTCTCCCCATATTGCTTTCTTAGGTTTCTTACATTTAACAATTCTTCCATACAAAATCCTCCTTCAATTATTTTTTGTAATAACTAATTTCAAGTTCTATCCTTCTTAATTTTTCTTATGTATTCTAGCCATATGTAATATATTATATTGTATATGAATCACTTAACTATCCAATGTTGGATATTATGGTTTAATCATTGGGATCGCTAAAGTACGAAGTACTCTAACCAATCCCATATGTTTATTGACCCTTGGTTAACTCATCAATGATCTTATTTAGATTATCAATTGCATTCCTTGGATCCTCTTCAATTACTTTTTTAAGTTTCATGGCATAGGCAAGTTTCTCATGATTCGTTGCATTTTCTTCATTCGTCTGTTCCAAGAGATCGAAATCCACAGATTGAATGAATTGACTTGTTTTATGACTCAGCTGTATATACATATCTAGATTCTTAAGAAGTTCCTCATGCCATAGGATCTGATCACTGATACTCTTAATTGTCATCTCAAAGCTAATCTTTGTAAGCTTTAGCGAATCCTTTGATATCTTAACTTTCTGCCACTTTTCCCAATAATCTTTTTGTTCCTGTAATGACTTGATATGTTGTTGAATAATTTGGATACATTCCTCTTTCGGTAATGTACTTAACATTGGATCTGTAACAAACTTAAAAGAACCAACCGACCAGATTGGAGATGCTAACTCTTCTGCCATCTCTCTTTGCAACTCAGCTTTTCCGCTTTCTGTTATCTGGTATATCTTTCGGATTCTTGCCCCCACTCTCTCTTCTTTATATACTTCGATGAACTTTTCTTTCTCTAATTTTGTCAATGCATAGTAAATGGAGCCAGATTGTATCTTTCCCCATTGTTCAGTCCCCTGCATCTGAACAAATTTCTGAATTTCGTATCCATGCGTCTTTTTGATATTCAGATAATACAATATAAAAGCTCGAACCATACACAATCTCCTTGTCTTTGGTTATTTTTTCTATCTGATATACTCATCATATATCCAACGTTGGATATTGTCAAGTTATTTTTTTCTAATCATTTAAAGATCAACTGTACTAAGAGCATGTAGCAAACAGTTCCTCCAGCAATACTAACTAAAACATTGCTTTTCCATTTATGTAATAAAATCGTTACAATCGTTGCGATTGCTTCTGGTATTCCGTGGGATCCTTTTAAGATTGAGATTCCTTTAAAGCAATAAACTACCAATAATCCCATCATAGCAGGTGGCAATACTTTTCCAAGATAAACGATATACTTCGGCACTTCCTTCTTCTCAGGAAATAGTAGAAATGGAGTGAATCGTGTAATCATAGTTCCTGCTGCAATAGCAAGTATCATGATCAACGTCTGTGTATTGGTTAGCAGCATAGTTTCTTCCTCCCTATCGTTAGTACAAATAGTATTAGTACCATTGCCGGTATAACAAAGTTCGTAGCTCCCACTACAAGAAGCGCAATCGTTGTGCATACCACTCCAATAATACAAGAAATGCGGTTTTCTTTCTTCTTCCACTGCTCTAAGAACAGAACAACAAATAAAGCGGTCAATGCAAAATCTAATCCTTTTGTATTAAATTTAATCAGATTCCCAACGACTCCGCCTAAAAATGATCCTAAGACCCAGTACAGATAATCCAAAAGCGAGATAAAGAAATAGAAATATTTTCGTTCTACTCCTTCTGGCGGTTCCACACTACATTCAATCGAAAACGTCTCATCACATAAAGTATAGATTAAAAACCCTCTGATTTTTCCTAAGCCTTTATATTTCGGAAGCATGGATAATCCGTAAAATAAATGCCTTGCATTGACAAGGAGGCTCATAATAAAGGCCTGCATCGGATTAAACACTGCTGTCAGCAAAGTGATTGCAACATACTGCATACTGCCACAGAATGCAATTGCACTCATCAGAGTAGACCATAGAGCCCCATATCCATTCTTCTCCATTAAGATGCCATAAGCAATTCCTAGAGCCAAAAAGCCGGTCAACACAGGAATGGTCTTAGGAAATGCTGCAGAAAATGCTTTTCTAATACTAATTTCTCTTTTACTCATGATTTTTCTCCATTTTGTAATTTTATCTCTCATATCTGATTTGATACAAGACGTCCGTTTCTTGGTATCAACTAATGTATCACAATCCAATTCAACATTCTACAACCAATCCCATCAACCATTCACCAACCAATTTAGTTTTGCTCTTTCTTTCTTTCCTTTCCTCGTACGTTCTTTTTCTGCGGTATGAAAGAAACGATCAAGCCTATTGTAATAAGTAAACCACCAATCACGATCTGTAAAGAAAAAGTCTGTTCCAACACGTAATCTAACAAAACACCAGTAAATAATTGACCAATAAACATAATTAAAGTAAGGGTGATCGCTGAAAGCTTTCTCACACATACACAGCTTAATGCAACCACGCAGCCAGCAAGGAGTCCACCGGTATACATCCACACGTTCTTTGTTACCTCAAACACAGACAATTTAATTTCTCCAATACTAACTGCGAATGCCCAGACTATAACAGAAACAATCTCCAACAAACTTGCAATATGATTATTTGTCATAGCTACAAATAACAAGACTTCTATCCTACTTTCCCCACCGTATTTCGTTTTATGCAAAAAAGAACTGCTGTCTTGAAAAAGAGATTTCTCGCAGAAATCTCTTCTCCTGACAACAGTTCCATATTTGTTTTGTGATAATATAGTGATTGCTCCCTTTTTTATTGGAGCACACATTGTACTCATGAAAATTCGCTATGTATCTGTATTTGACCGATTGATTATTTAGTCATTAGCTAAATCGATATTTTTGCCTGTAATACCTACATAAGCACCATTCTTAGCTTCATTGGTATCAGGGTGAGCAATTAACCACTTGTTGCTTGCAAATAATAGCTTATCCTCAAAGTTCTTAACAGTGATTTCTGGCTTGTCATAGTTTGTACCTTTTGGAAGTATGATTACAACACGGAAATGCTCGCCTGGTTTTGCACTACATGGAGCATAATGAAGAGTAGTGCCATAAACTTCTACTGCCATTCCTTTTTCTAGATAAAATGCTTTAACTTTACTAGAATCAATCTTTCCATCCACAATATCAGTCATTGTTGCAACAAGAAGGATAACATCGTCGGCAGCAACATTTATCTCGGAATCTCTATGATATTCAAGGCAGTTTAATTTAGAATTTGTACCATTGCAGTATCCAATCTGAATTGGCATACCACCATAGCAGTTGTTCTGGAAATCAGCCATTGCACTTGTTGCTTCTAACTTAGCATCTCCTGGTACATAAATTACTGCATCTTCTGGCGCCTCTGTTGTTGCATCTAGTACTTCTAATAATTCCTTGCAATCATATCCTTCAACAACTTTGCCGTATACAGCAAATTCAGGATCTGTAACTTTTAATATTTTCATCGTTCTATCCTCCAAATCTTATTAAGATATATATAGAATAGCACACTTATGATAATTTTTCCACAACTTTGTTTAGTTACAAAACTATTAATAAGGTACCACCAATTGCCTTAATGACTGCTGCTCAAGAACTGTATCGCAATCTGAGTCCGATGTTCTAATGATGTTTTGCTTAAGATAGAAGTAATATGATTTCGGACAGTACCATCCGAGATAAATAATTTTTCACCAATTTCTTTATTTGAAAGTCCTTGAGAAATCAGCCTTGCTACGTCATATTCTCGATCCGTTAGTTCGTCAAATAACTTCGATTTTACTGTGGTCATACCTAAATTGGAACTGATATAGTCAATCACTTCTTTTTCAAAAACGGTACCTCCACAAGAAACCGTTCGAATGGCTGATAGAATTGTTTTTGCTGGAGAACTCTTTAATATATAGCCACTTACGTTTGTTTTTACCGCCTGTATCATAAGATCTGGCTCATCAAACGTGGTAAGCAACAAAGGTTTTCCGATATTCTCTTCCAAAACAACTTTGGCCACTTCAATCCCACTCATTTCAGGCATACGGATATCTAGCAGAACAACGTCTGGGATTTGTTCCCTACAGACCTTTATCGCATCCTTTCCATTGCTGCAGATTCCTACTATCTCAAGGTCATCCTGCGTCTCCATAATCATCCTAAGACCTTCACGGATAATGGTATCATCATCTACGATCACCAATTTAATCATACTTACCTCCATATCATCATTATTTTTACAAGTGGAATATATTTGTTACACGAAATCCCGATTTTCCTGCCTCAAAGGAACATCGACCTTTCAGATTCAAGGTTCGCTCTTCCACAGCTTCCAGCCCAAGCCCCTTCTTAAAATCCGGGCTACAGCTTCCATTGTCCGAATAAATAACCTGAATTAGGGATGGCAGTACTTTAATATGAACTGTAAATGCTGTCGCTTTGGAATGTTTCAGACAATTCGTCAATAATTCTGTGATATTTTCCTGGATACAGCCCCATAGTTCCATGCTAATCCGCTCCAGATCACCGTCGGTCTTAAACACGGTATGAAGGCCATGTTCCATCTGCGTCTGCTCTAATAATAATTTAATATCATTCGTATTAATATCACTTCTGACCGGACGTTCCTCGCGAAGCGCATGCCGAAGGTCATCCACTCCATCCCGCAGATGCTCCACTGCTTTATTAATCTCACCAATCGCCTTTTCTGGATTTTTCTCCATCTGTAAAAGAGACGCTTCCAACATCAATATCGTTCCTGAAATGTTATGACCGATCTTATCATGAAGCCGTACCGCCATTCGGTTACGTTCTTCTAATGATGCAGCATAGCGGATTGTCTTCATTAACCGTTCATTGTCCTTTAATTTGTCTTCCAGATCGATTAATTCTTGCCTCTGTCGTAATGTCTCCTTACGATAAAAAATCCACTTTTTATAAACATGAAGATGTGTCATATATCCTATGATAACAATCATAGATACTAAAATCAAAATAGTATCCAATTCTTCCGTGTTCACATATAAAAATACGACAATACCTCCAATACAATAAAACATCTTATCATCTATGACATTACAGATCAGTGAGAGGATTAAAACAAGTTCACACGATGCTAACTCTGGAACATCGCAGAAAAATATAATCAGAACTTCACCCATTGTAAGCAATATATCAACTCGCTCTATACATTGAAACCGCTCTTTGCTGTGGCTTTTAATAATCATTCCTCGGTAATTTAAGAAATATTGTATCGTAAATAAACATAGCAAAACAAGAGTTATAACAATAACTCTTGTAATGTCCTGATTTTCTATCAGTATGTAACTGAAAGAGAATGCAAGCGATATAATCTTCCACCAAAGTGTCACGCTCGATAATTCACTCATCATTTTCCCCTTTTATTCTTTTGTCTCCATCTGACGATTGAATAACACGCCTGCGATCAATAGAGATAGTACAGCAGACAGAGTCAGAATCACTATATTAAGTGTTGGTTTAAAATTAATATCATTTTGCGAGCTTCGAATACAGTCCATAAACCAATAAGTTGGCGTTAAACGATATATCTTTTCTAATGATCCAGTAATTCCAGACAAGTCAAAGTATGCACCGCCTAAAATTGCAATGATCGCACCAAAAACATAAGTTCCAACAACAACACCAATCTTCGAATTAATTATTAACGACAAGATCGTCGCTACTCCGATTACAAAAATATTAATGATAAATACGATCAATACGATGAGCCAGTAATTAATCCCCACATCAATACCACGAACTTTTAAAATACCTGTAAAAATCAGTGGAGTTAAAAGTCCAACCATTGCATAGTAAGAAACCGTACCAAGCATATATTGAAATCCCTTGATTGGAGTTCCCTGAATTCGAAGGAACGTTCCATCTAAACGATCCGATATCACAATCAATCCAAGAAAGATTCCAAAAATCCACATGAAATTTAAGTAAAACCCCATGGCTAACGTAAATCCAGAGTAATTGGAACTTTTTTCACGAATTGAATCGTCAGCTCCTACGACATTTACCTCAGATAATTTCAGGTCAGAAATCATCTGGTCCGCTAACTCCTGATTCTGATTGGCACTCTGAAAGATCAAATCCATGCTTTTCAGATAGACATTCAGATAGGATCTTAAATAAGCTTCATTCGCATAGTTATCGATGGTCGTTACGGAAATATTCTCTGCTTTTTTATTACGAACTGACTGGGCATAGAATCCAGGCGTTAACTCAATTATAGCTGACAGATCACGATCTAGCAAGTCTTCTGTATAGTCATCATAATTTTTGGATACGATAACGTCAATATTCAGCTGATCCGTAAGATACTTATTCAGATGTCTTGTAAATACATCATCTTCCTGTTCAATAACTGCAACCTTCATCTTGCTGAAATCTTCATTAAAATTGTTACCCAAAAATTGTTGCATTGCCCCCATCATAATCCCTAAACCGATTGCTATGAAAATGACTGCTAAACTTCTTTTTCTGCAGTTACGCATAATGTTTATGATATTTTTCATGTTAAACCCTCTCTTCCTGTTTCTTACTAAAGATCAATCCACCCACTAGGATCAATCCTATGATGATTGCAACCTCAACTAAGATTACCCGTATTGCAGGACCATGATCACCAAACACGTTCAAACTAAATGCAGCCTGACGTACAAGATAAGGCGGAAGGAAATTGCAGATCGGTTCAAGGGTCATCGCCTTTGCAAAACATCCACTCAGTAATAGACTCACCCAAACGATCAAGAAGATTGGAACTGCCATGGACTTACGAAAGACAAGACTAATAACAACACCTAAGATACTAAATAATACTCCAGTCACGATCAGTAATAGAAATAACAGTACTTTTCCCAAAAACGTTGGAGCATAGTTTGCATGAAAAGCGATAGCACTAAAACTTAGTAAAACTACAAACTGAAGAATAACAAATGGAATCTGGCCTATACAAATTCCACTGAATATCTTAAACTTATTCATCGGAGATGTAATCAGGCGATTCATTGTCTTATACTTTCTCTCTTCTGTAAATACCATGGAAGAAGCCATAGCTGCATAAAGAGCTGTCATGATTGACATTGCAACTGCATAATAGTCAAACATTGTCATGCTGGCATTAGCTTCCTTCTTCACGGTATGATCTTCCTCGCTCATATGTATGTTAGCCATTGCTACTGGATTATCTTTCACAATACTTTCATAAACTGATTTCTGCAACAGATAGCCGTTTGCGATCCCCTTAACTACGCTGTTATAAAGCACACTAGAGCCTTCAAATAAAGTTAGCCCCGCCTCATCGATCTTAAAATAGCCATTAACCTGACCATCATTTAATTTTGCCTGCCCTTCTGTTTGTTCCATCGGTAGAAATTGAACGTCATCATTTTGATATAAGGAACCAAAATCCACATCCTGTGCAGTATATGCTACTTTAATATTACCAATTGTTTCATCACAGGTTTGTACATTTTCAACTAAATTTCCTAATAGATAAATCATGATAATTGGAAATATGAGAAAGCAAACCAGCATAAAAGGATTTCTAAAAAACTTTCTAAACTCATTTATAATAATATTCTTCATTATATCCTCCTATCGAAGCTCTCGTCCTGTCAAACTTAAGAATGTCATATCCAAATTAGGAACTTCACTTTCAATACTTAAAATTGGCATTTGACAATCGGATATACAGTTAAGAATCGGTGTTAAGTTTTCGCAATTTAAAGCTAAGTCAAGGTGAATCAGACTTTCTTTTATGGATACATTGATCACATAAGGCAACAACTTCAGTTCTTTCTTTAATTTTTCTACGTTACTATTTAGTCTTGTCATGATATTGATTGCTTTTAAGTCGGTGACAAGGGAAACTAATTCTTGTTTGGTACCCTCTGCAATCAATTTACCATGATCGATGATTGCAATTCGGTCACAAATCTCTTCCACCTCATTCATATTATGAGATGTATAAATGACCGTAGCTCCACGTTCTTTCAATATTTTTATGGAATTTAAGATATGATCTCTGGATTGTGCATCCACACCAACTGTTGGTTCATCCATAATGATCAGCTTCGGATTGTGCGCGATGCCACAAGCAATATTAAGTCTTCGTAACATACCACCTGACATCTGACGAGGTTTCATCTTTTGTTTCTCTTTTAGTCCAACAAACTCTAAAGCTTCTTCTACTGCTTTCGCTAACTTTTCTCCCCGTAAGCCATAAAGAGATGCAAAAAACTTCACATTTTCGTAAGCCGTTAGATGACGATAGATTGCGATTTCCTGTGGTACCATTCCAATCAGACTTTTTACTTTGCTCTTTTCTTTCACGATATCGTAGCCAGCAATCTTCACGTCGCCAGAATCAAAACTATTTAAGGTTGAAATCGCAGATAGTGTTGTAGACTTTCCAGCTCCGTTTGGTCCAAGCAATCCATAGATCTCTCCTTCTTCTATTTCTAAGCTCAAGTGATCTACTGCATAAAAATCACCATACATTTTAACTAATTTTTCAATACTTACATATCCCGACATAATATCCTCCTTCTATTAAAACTCGCTTAAATTCTTTTTCTTTACTACAATTTACCACATACATATGAGACACAAAAGTGACTAAAAAACGAAATTCCCTATGACAAATGTCATAGGGAATTTCACTACATCCTATATAAAAAGGATACATAAGATGATATTATTGTTCGATTGCTTTTGGCACTTTTACACCACTACGTTTAACTAACTCATTGATTGGATCTGCCTTAAGTGTTTCTTTGACATCTTCTCCATTTGCCAGGTTTTTCTGTACTCCAATGGATTCATATGTCTCGGTATTACCAGTACAATTCTCTACTGGATAACTTGAATAATATTCATGTAAACGACTATGTCGTTCTGATGTTAAAAATGTTGTCGTTACATTAAAATATTTGTATCCAACATAGTTCTCTGCTTGATTGGTAGGATCATTCCAAGTAACATCCATCTCATACCACTTGGAGGAGTCAATATCCTTTGAATCAACTTCTATATATTTGATCTGATCTCCTAAGTTTACGTTATTCCAAGCATGACGGTTGCTTACTTTTCCATCCGTATAGCCGAGAACTACATAACTTTGGATTCCATTATCATCACAAAGATACTTAAAGGCCATAGAATAAGCCATACAAACAGGAGTATAATCTTTACAGAGAGATCCTGCAATTGTTTGATCCATGGAAGAACTCTTATATTCTTTCTTTAATACAAGATAATCATGAATTACTTTAATCTTCTGAAGTTTCGTTGCACCAGAAGGATACGTAGTCTTAATCTTGTCTTTTACTTCTAGACGGCAAGCTTCACACTCTGCGAGCATAGCTTGTGCTTTTTCTTTCGAGACTGTCTCTAACTCCACATCTGTAATATGTTGCCCATCGATACGATATCTAAATTGGCCAGTAGCCTGTAATAATTCTGGATTATCAATACGTACTCGCTGTATAATAGCAAAAACTTCATCCTTAGTAAGCTGTAAATCGTTAACTGATACCGTTTGATTATAAGTCATATATGCCAAAAAGATTCTTTGATAAGCAAGCATTCTACTATTAGAATTATTATCTTTATCTTCCTTTTTACAAAGTGCATATCCCCATTCATTTACATAGTCGCTTAGTTCTCCATCTGCGATAAAGTTCAAGGTGACTACAACAGTCTGACTTACCTCACCTGATATTCGATTCTTGGAATATGCTCGTATTACTACTTTACTTCCTTTGGTTGCCTGAAATGCAACTTTTCCAGTTGCATTTAGCTTAAATGCCTCTTCATTTAAAGAGGTATAGATAGCAGAGTCTGCATTCTCAATCGTAAATGTAACTGTCTTTGAAACATTCTCTGCATCCTTATCCATCATTACTGCTCCAGATGCAGTATCCGAAACTGGTACATCTCCACCAACTGGAACAATAGCAGATGCCAACTTGAATTCATTTTGTGGAGTTTTCTTATTATCCTTTACCATTGCAGTTCTACAAACAACCACATAATTATCCGCGAAATCTTTAAACTTTGAGTAAGACACCGTAACCGTCTTACCTGCTTTGACATTGATAAACGATATATAACCAGTATCTTTTTTCTTTGCTGTCAGCTTTACGGCTCGGACTACAGCATAAGCTCCAGCATCCTTCTTATCTAATACTGCTATCTGATAATCAACATTTGCATGATTGGTTACTTTGATTCCTTTCCTTATGTCCGAACGGTTTACTAAGTCAACTTCAATTCCATCTACTCCAAATTTAGGAGTATTGCTTTCTTCCAAAAGTATAGTATTCACCTTAGATGCTGCTGTTTTATCCGTTGCCTTGGTTCTGATTTGGATTCCCATCGCTTTAAAACCGCTAGAGATACCATCACCATTTCCTTGTTGATCTGCTCCTGTTAGACTGGTAAGATCAAGGGCGCCACTGGATTTACCACCTTCAAAGGTAGGTGTCGTCCAAACCCCATAATCTCCAGTTGCAACCTTAACACGATATTCGACCTTTGTTGATAGCTTGATCGTATGTTTTGCACCATCAATGTTCACTTTCGGCGCATTTGCTAATTTGGGATATGTAATCTTTGATTCATTACTGATTTGTTCTGTACCAGTATTTATTCGAAAATATAAAGTAGTACCTTTTGCTTTATATTTTCCAGGAAGAAGCTGATCGAAGGCTTTCCAATCTCCACTTGTTCCCTTTTTCCATTCTATCTTCGATAGGTCATTAAATGTCTGACCATTTGCAGTAAATACAATGTATCCAGTCTCTTGATCAAAACCAGAGTAAACCTTAGCATTATTTACTGTTTTATTATAAGCTGCTAATATTGATCCATCTGGATCTGTATTCGAATTCAATTGACCAACATAAGTTGCTTTTAACTTTTGCTGTTTTTTTATACAGATACGAACTGGAGTTTTAGAACTATCTCCCTTCACATAAAGATAACCATCTTTTACGGGAGAGAGATAGGAAAAATTAATGGTTGCTACCTTTACATTATTACCATCCACCGTAATCGTGGATATTTGAGCATCATTTGTTTCATCCCATTCTGCGGGTTCCTTGGATTCCTTTCCTTCCCCGTAAAAAATCTTTTGGTTACTACCAAGTGTAATCACTAATTCCTGTTTTTCATAATCGATCTTAATATCACTGTTTGCAATCGAATCTTGCGCAGCTTTGACAGGTACTACTTGCAAACATAAGGAAAAAAAACAAAACAGGAGAAAAAATAGTGTGTGTTTCCATAAACGCTTTATATCTTTCATCGTTCAACCTCCTTGTTTTATAAAACGTTTCTATGTGATGGATTTTCATATAATCGATCCATAAAACATATCGGTATTTTTCGACATAATATTTAGAATATTCTTCTATTTCTCTACTATAATTTGTGTTTCATCCAGATAAATATTCTTATACAATTCCTTAATATTCGCATCGAAATCTAATACTAAGACATCTCCACATTCATTATTGACATTTTGAAAACAACCATCAGCCGGAATTCGGTAATTATCAATTGTAGTAATTGAATTTTCTACAACCTGCTCGATAATATCTGAAATTTGAGAAGTCGTTAAGTTTGTTTTTATCTCAGGCAGGATATCGTACATAATAGAAACTAATTCTAGAAAACTCTTTGACTTATATTTATCAAAAATTGCATTTAACAGCCTTCTCTGACGCAGTGTTCTACCATAATCATCTTTCGCTCCACCAAGGGTTGCACAATATCGCACTCTCGCATATCCAAGTGCCTGGTTTCCATTCAACTTATTCCAACCAGGTTTTACATTTCGATTTGCCGGATTTGATATGTAATTGTTGTTATTTAGATAATTAGCCTCTGTTCTACCAAGTTCGATATCAACGCCATCCAGCATGTCAACGATCTTTTCAAATGATGCAAAATTCACGACCGCATATCCATCGAGATGAATTTTAAAATTATCCTGAATCGTTCTCATTAGCAGATCCGTTCCGCCGAAAGAATAAGCTGCATTCAGTTTATTCTTTCCATGACCTTCAATCTCTACATAACAGTCACGCATTAGTGAAGTTAACTTAATGGACTTATCTTTAATATTAATCGAAGCGATCATCATGCTATCCGAACGAGCCCCACCTTTTATCTCTTCAATACCTACTAATAATATGTTAGCAACATACTCCTCTTTTCGATAAGGTGATGATTCTTCTTCTCCTTTCGTATTCACTTCGACCACTGGTTCGGTAAATAATATATTTTCCTCATTCTGTTCTGCTTCCACGACATCTAGCCTTGATGTAAGGACTACAGAACACATTCCATACAATGCTTTTCTACCAGGACGTGTACCAACAAAATAAGCAACTATCAAAATAAAGACAGCCAAAATACTTCCAATAGCAATCAGTATCTTTTTACTTCTTTTCTTTCCATTCCCTTTTCCTGCTTCATCCGTTAAGCTTTCTTCGGTATTATCATCAATGTTTGTTTCTTCCTCTAAGATTATCATCTGGTCTTCTTGTGCAATTGATTCATCCAAGTTCTTAACTATGTTCTCACTTACATCTTTGATCATGCTATCGTCAACATTATCTTTCATTGATTTTTCATTATCCATGATTCACACTTAACCTTTCCCAAACAAGAGGACGATCCATCCACCTCATCTGCAAAATCATAATGTAATTATTATAAGGGTAGTGTAAATGAATAATTTGTCAAATCAATGTAATAAAGCTTAACTTTTTCTTACTTTTTTACTTTATTTCACTATTTTCCAACAATGGTTGTTCAAAGTGGAACAAAGTCTCGCTGATTTCCTAATTCTGTTAATCCATTTCATAATAAAAACCTCCTGATACGTTGTTTTTTATATTTGTAATAACAATCCAACATTTCAGGAGGCCAATGGTCGCATTCCAAGCGACATTATCTACTTTGAACTACTTTTTAATCCTTACTTTACTTGCAACTTTACCTGCACCAATCACATCGAGTTCTTTCACACTTTGGATATATTTCGTAAATGTTGCAAATCCATAATCCTTCACATTAAAGTTTTTAAATTGCATATGCAGACGATTACTTAACTCATTTAAACCAATTTGCTTATTCGGCTGTAATTGAATCGTCTTGATGATAAATTTCTGAATTTCTTCTTGTTTCTTTGAATTTTCACGTAAAGTCACAGTAAATATATTATTTACCTGAACCAGATCTAAGCTCTGGAACTCACGCAGGAACTTGGTTAACAAACTATAGCCAAATTTTCGGACATCAAAATCTGGATATTTATTCAATAAGCGGTTGCCAACTTCTGCTAATTCGGTTGGCTTACCTTTATTCTCATTCTCTGTAACAATATTTATGATCGTATTCTCAATTTCTTCCTTAGTCGTACCCGGCTTAACCGCTACATCTGCTACAGTCTTCGTATTCTTTCTGGACTTATTCTCAATGACTTCTTCCCGAACATCCTGCTCAAACAGAATATCAAGATTCGTAAATACACTGCATGCTGCACAGAAAGAACGAGGAGTTTTCTCTTCCCCCATACCAATAACTTGCATTCCGGATTCTCTTAAACGACTTGCTAATCTTGTAAAATCTCCATCACTTGAAACAATACAAAAACCATCTACCTGATTCGTATATAAAATATCCATCGCATCAATAATCAACGCGGAATCTGTTGAGTTTTTACCAGTAGTATTACGAAACTGCTGAATTGGAGTAATCGAATACTCCTGAATCACTGGTTTCCATCGACTGCTATAATTGCTGGTCCAATCCCCATAAATTCGTTTATATGTAATTGCTCCATACTTTTGTATCTCATCTAAAATTACAGATATGTATTTAGCTGAAATATTTTCTGAATCAATTAGCAGAGCAAATTTTTCATTTTGCATTCTTTAATTCCCCTTCTTCTTCCATTGACACATATATCTTCCATAATATATATACTTTACCATATTTTCCGTCATTCGTATAGTCATGCTTCTACAAATAACCCGAAATTTATATCGGCTAGAACATGTAAAAATATGAGATTATTTTTTATTAAACAAAAAAATTACTCACTCGTCTCTTCAGACAAACAACCACTGCTATAAGAAACTGTGAAATCAGAACTGTGAAAAAACTGCAAAAAGATGAGCGTGAGAGGGATAGAATCCTATAAAAATTTGGCTAAGTCCGGCCGCTAGGGAAAGGCAGCCAAATTTTTATAGGATTCTATCTCTCTCTCCTCATTGCTCTTTTGCTGTTTTTACACAGCCCCTTCTGTGCTTTCAACTTCTTCCATGATATATAGGCGGGATGCAAAGTCTTGAAAAAATCTTACTTGATCATCGTACCCGTTGGAAGCAAACCCTGGTTTCAATCGAATCCCAATGTGATTCATTACGCTGCCAGATACAATATAATCTTCCTTCTCACTTTCCAACTTAACAACCTTCGCAACTAAACTCTGGACAATGGAGTGATTTTTTATATGAATTGGAGCTACCATATTAACTAAGCTTCCGAACTCTTTAATGTTAAACTTCATTGGGCGATTATAAAAATGATACTGTTTCTCTGCTGCTAATCCTTTTGTTTTAAAGGTACCAAAACTGTAATTCGGAGTCACAAGTCCCTGCACATATAATCCAAGAGCTTCCTTCTTATCTTTGGAAACTACCATCCACTGATACTGTCCGTTGGATTCACCAAGACGGTAGTAATCGCCAAACTGCAACGTCTCGCGATGTTTCTTATATAGCTCAATCTGTCCTGCAATCTGTTTCCACTCTTCCTTTTGTAATTCTAAAAGATTACATTCATATCCAAGCAGGCCAAAGCAGGCAACCTGATATCTAGTATCCATTGGCGTATTACGAAGCGTTTGATGATTCGGACTATCCGATACATGCGCAGTCACAACAGACATCGGATATCCATAACTATACCCAGTCTGTATTTTCGCTCGGCAGATTGGATCCGTATTATCGCTGGCCCAAATCTGTGGTGCATAGCATAACATACCTAAATCAAATCGGTTACCACCAGACGCACAGCCTTCTAACAGAATATGTGGAAAATGAGTCTGCACATGCTCTAGAATCTGATATAATCCCTGAACATAGCGGTGGGAAAACTCTCCCTGGCACTCTGGGGATAAGGAATTTGAGTAGTAGTCTGAAAAGATTCGATTCATATCCCATTTCACATAGGAGATGTTGGCACTTGAGAATAAATTACTCAGCTGCTCTTTGATATAAGCTATCACTTCTGTCTTGGTCAGATCTAGGATCATTTGATTTCGGCCAAAGGAGTGTGCCTGATTTGCTATCTTAACAGCCCAGTCTGGATGAGCCCGATAACATTCGCTATCCTCACTTACCATCTCTGGTTCTACCCAGATTCCGAATTCAAGACCTAACGCATTAATCTTTTCTGCTAAACGTTTCACTCCCCCAGGAAGCTTCTTTAAATTTGGTGTCCAGTCGCCTAATGATGTTTTATCATCATCTCGTTTGCCAAACCATCCATCGTCTAGTACAAATAGTTCAATCCCTAACTCTTTTGCATCCTTTGCCATCTTTAACAATTTGCCTTCATCAAATTTGAAATAGGCTGCTTCCCAGCTATTTAATAGAACAGGACGCTGTTTTTTCTTCCACTGTCCACGAACGATATGATTCTGTACAAAATAGTGCATGCAATGGCTCATCCCAGTATAGCCTCGATTTGAATATGCCATAACCGCTTCTGGCGCTTCAAACTGTTCGTTTGGTTTTAACTGATAGCAAAAACCGGTCGGATTGATCCCACTTAGCAATCTCATCTTTCTGCTGCCATCCACATGAACTGCTTCATAATGATTTCCACTATAAACTAAATTAATGCCATAACATTCCCCATGATCTTCCGTCGTATGTTTTTTTGCTAGCATAACAAAAGGATTG
>JAQXNU010000185.1 GCA_029098165.1 Clostridiales bacterium | reverse complement strand
TTTCTAGTCATTACTGCTTAAAATGAGCGTTCCCTATAGGAATCGAACCTACAATAGACCCTTAGGAGGGGCCCGTTATATCCATTTAACTAAGGGAACAAATGCCGTATTTTCGGGCTTTTCAGCTCTTTTGGCTACGGTTGCCATATCTATGAATCCAATCACTTTCGTGATGAATTTCTATTGTAGCTTATTTTGACATTTAGGTCAATCCTTACTGGAATCGAACTCTGACTTACCACTTCTCAACTTCCGTAGGTGTCAACCATGGTTGACTCTTAGGAGGGGCTTGTTATATCCATTTAACTATGAGGGCAAGTACATTTTTAATTATATTCATTATTTACATTGAAGTCAAGCCATTGTTAAAATCAACATTCCCCTGCATCCAAATCGTACCTCGAAATCTTCGACCAATGCTTGGTTCTCCAAACAGATTTTCTTTATTAATACAAACTTCAAAACAAAGTTCATTACATTCCAAGGATAAGATAAATAATTCTTCCTTACTCTTTTGATTTATTACCTCACGTACATCCATAATCGTTCCTAGAACAGTATAATTATCCGATTCTGTTCCATAAGGAACAAAAGAAGTATCAACAATAGAATAAACATCCTCTTTTTTTATTCGTTTCGAAACCATTGTATACATATCGATATCATCGATTGTTAAACTATCAATTGCTTCTTGGTTTCCCTTTTTTGCTTCTGCTATCAACTGATTTCTATGACGTAAATCTGTTTTGCTAGAACTCTCATTTCTTACGCATTTTTCAACTGGTAAAAGAATTTTTCCTTCACAAGCTAATCCAACTAAAGAAACAGGATAAGCCATTGGTACTTTAATATCTTGACGAATATGCAGATAATCGATGATGTTCTGTAGATAAAAAATTAAAGATACACCTAAACGATAATCATCACACATTCCTGTATAGGCATCTGTATCTACTCGCTTACTAACAAAGATCTGTTCTCTTGCACTGATATTTTGTCCTCGATAGTACGGAAAATAATGTTCCAAATGAAATACTTTATTTTCATCATATTCTCCACGAACTGTAATACCAATCTCGGGAGCAAACTCTAATGATAACTCAGCTAAAGTAGAGTGATTATCTAAACTTAACAAGTGCTTTTGTGAAGCCTCATTTATGACACTCTGAATTAACTGTTCTACTTCCAATCTATTTTTTAATTTACTAAAGCCTATCGCTTTTAAAAAACTATGCATGTATTCACCTTATTGCCTTTTCAGTCTATTATTACATTTTATGTTTACTTACTACGATTCAAGAGTTAAACTTATCGTTTCCCTTAGTTATATCATACCATATAAATTACAGTCAAGCTATATCAATAGTATCCTTTATAAATATTGTCAATTCCTCTACCAGATCCCGATACAGTGGCTCTCGTTGCCCCTTACCAATGATCTTAATCACTGGTCTGGTTGGCATCTTATTATTTTGACGCACCACAACACCAATTTCGTTTGTATTGGTTTTTACATACGTACCAATAGGATAAACAGCAACCGACTCAATGAATTTACGAACCACATTTAAATCAAATTTTCTTCCTGCTTGGCTCACAATATAATCAATTACATCATGGACTTTTTGCACTTTAGATACATATCCATATACCCTTTTATCAAATTCATCACATAAAGATACGATTTTTGTTTCTAATCGAACCTTATTTTTTTCTAATCTCATTGGGTATCCACTGCCATCTTCTCTTTCATGATGACTAAGTATGATTTCTCTTGCAACATTAGATAACCACTTTTCTGATTCAATCATTGTAAAACCCGTTATAGTATGCTTTCGAATTTCTTTCTTCTGTTCCTCACTGCATTCTTCATATACTAGATTTTCACAAGAAAACGGAAGGTATACCATTCCTAAATCATGTAATAAGGCACCGATTGCTATATCTCTGACCCTTTGTTTGGATAGTCCCATCTTAAGAGCAATTAAGACAGATAAAGATGATACTTTTACTGAATGTGAATATGTAGTTTCACTCTTTTCTTTTACATAGGATACATTATACATAACTTCAGGCTGCGATAATACATCTTCCATGATCTGATCAGCAACCATTGTAATCTCTTCTAATTCCTGACTCGCACAATAGGAGTACTTCTCCAAAGTCTCCTTCACCATATATTTACATCTTTCTTGTAGTATACTTTCTTGTAATAAGTTTTCTTCTATCTTCTGTTCTTTGCAATTTTTTTCTGATTCAATATATACCTCATCGATATTTAACTCTCGCATTTTCTGAATATATTCATACTTAATAATCGAGCCCGTTGGAACTAATACCAAACCATTTGATGTACATATCTCTTTTGCAAGCTTTTCGCCACCTACAAGACTGTCAATTGATATTTTTTTCATTACCTTAAAGCCCTTTCCTTCAGAATTTATAAGAGTACTATAAAACCAATCACCGAATAAAATTCAGATATTACATGGCTATAGTACTCTCTTCGTTCTCGTTATACAGTCTGTTCCAAATAAATGGACTAGACACTTTTTCTATTGTAAATAGTTATTTTTATTCTTTGCTTCTTCTAAAGCTTGTCTCTCTTCTTCAGATAATAATACAAAGGATTCACCTTTAATAATCTCTTTTACATAAGTGTAACATCCTTCTCTACTTGAGTGCATAGATGTTAAGATAATACCATCGTTATTATCATCTAGCAAGCACATAGAAAAGCTAAGTTTTCCACCCATCTCTTTAAATGCATCATATTTCACAATACCGCATTTCTGATATGCACTTAATAAGTTCTCAGAGATTTTTTTGATTTCTTCTTTCATTGCCTTTGTTTCTTCTTTTAGCGTATCTATCTCTTTGAATCGATTCAGTACCGAACTTTCTAATGTTTTTCCATCTGCACCTCCCATGAATGCGTTATATCTTTTCTTCATCTTACTTAATTTTGATAAAACCATACACACCAAGACTAATGCAATTGTTAGAATTCCAGCTAATACAATTACTACGATATCAATATCGATTCCAATCCTTTCAAATAAGTTCATCTTTCTACCTACCTTAAGTTTATTATCCTATTGTACCTATTAGTTCTATAATTCTGTCCAAATCTTCCTGTGAGTAGTACTCTATTTCAATTTTTCCTTTATCCTTTGTCTGGCGTTTTATCTCAACCTTACTTCCAAAGATATTTTTCATTCTATCTTCTAAATCACGATAGATAAAACTATCCTCATTTGAGACATTCGTCTCTTTCTCTGGCTTATCTTTATCTTTCAACATCTTTTTAACTAGCTTTTCAGTCTCACGAACACTTAGCTTTTCATCGAAAACTTTCATTGCTACGTTATACTGCTGATCTTTATTTGTAATTCCAAGCAATGCTCGTCCATGACCACCACTGATCATATCATCAATTATCATTTGTTGAACTCGTTTATCCAACTTCATTAATCTCATGGAATTCGTAACTGCTACACGACTTTTTCCAACTCTTTCAGCGACTTCATCCTGTTTTAAATTAAATTCATGAACCAGTTTATCATATGCCATTGCTTCTTCAATTGCATTTAAATCTTCTCGTTGAATATTTTCAATTAACGCAATCTCAAGAATTTGCTGATTAGAATATTCCTTTATTATTACAGGTACTTCCTTTAATCCTGCAATTCTTGCAGCACGCCATCTTCTCTCACCTGCGATTATTTCATAACGATCCTCAACTTTGTGTACAATTAATGGCTGAATAATACCGTGTAGTTTAATAGAATCGGCTAACTCATGCAGTGAATCTTCATCGAAGTAAGTTCTTGGTTGTTCTTTATTTGGCTCAATTTTATTGATATTTACTATCGTTTCACGTGAAACATTGTCGTTTTCGCTATTGCTTTTTGTCGAATGATCCAATTTATTAACGATTAGTGAGTCTAACCCTTTACCAAGTCCCTTTTTAGGTGTCATATTTATTACTCTCCCTTTCTATGTCCAAAAATGCCTTTACCCTTTTTCTTGTCATTTTCTTTTTTTCCTTTAGAACTAGAATTAGCTTTTTTAGATTTCTCTTTTGTAATGCCTTCTTCTTCTAGTAGTCCGTCTTGACGAAGTACTTCATCAGCTAGGTCACGATAAGCATCTGCACCTGCTGATTTTGAATCATACATGTTAATAGGAAGTCCATGACTTGGAGCCTCAGCTAAGCGCACATTTCTTGGAATAATTGAATTATAGATTTTTTGTTCAAGATTTTTACGAACATTTTCTACTACCTGTAATGAAAGATTTGTTCTTGCATCATACATAGTAAAGACTACTCCCTCAATCTCCAAGTTTGGATTGAGTCGTTCTTTTACAAGATTAATCGTATGAATAAGCTGAGATAATCCCTCAAGTGCGTAGTACTCACACTGTATTGGAACAAGTACTGCATCGGCTGTTGTCATCGCATTTACTGTAAGTACGTTAAGGGATGGTGGGCAGTCAATAATTATATAATCAAAGGAATTACGTAAATTTTCAACGTTCTTTTTCAATATGTATTCCTTTTCTTCTACGCCTATTAACTCAATCTCTGCACCAGCTAGATTTACATCCGACGGTAATACAAATAAATTATTAACTACACTCTCTGTCATGCATTCTTCGATTGTACATTCACCAATTAAAAGTTCATATACGGTGTTTTCAATACTTTCCTTATCAACACCAAGTCCACTTGTGGTATTTCCCTGTGGATCAATGTCGATGGCTAATACTCTCTTTCCTTTTTCAGCAAGACAAGCAGCCAGATTGATCGCTGTAGTTGTTTTTCCTACACCACCCTTTTGATTCGTTACTGCTATTGCTTTTCCCATTTTATCCTCCACATATTGTCGTATCTCTTTATGGTAATATACTTATAACCGAAGTATAACGATACTAATGCCATAATATAAGATATATCTTTAATTAAATTACTATCTTTGGGACTCGATATCCACTCTCTATTTTATTATATCACATAATTTCATACATAACTATATAAAATAACATTTTTCATAATGTTCCACGTGAAACTTTTGTCATATTATAGAGAATGTAGATTTTCCAATTGAACAATAAAGGTGCTGTGAAAAAAACAGCAAAAAGAAACGCTTATTTCTTTTGCTGTTTTTCCACAATTCTTATTTACATAACAAATAAATATAAATCTAATCAATAACAAAATTTATACTCTAAAGCATATCAACCAAATTATTTCTTATTGCATAAACAGCTGCTTGTGTTCGATCGGATACTCCAATCTTTTTAAAAATATTTGATACATGATTTTTCACTGTCTTTTCACTGATATTTAATCGGTACGCAATCTCTTTATTAAAAAGTCCCTCTGCGATTAACTGTAATACATCTACTTCTCGTTTGGTCAATGCTTCATTTATAGAACTGGACTTCTTGTCTTTTAAACGTTCTTTCATCTCAGGTGTCAATGTAGGTTCAATATAAGTATCTCCATTGAATACTGTAAAAATAGCCTTTTTTAGCACCTCAGACTCTGAATCTTTTAGTACGTATCCATTGGCACCAAGTTCAACAGCACGTAATAGATATTCAACCTCATTATGTATTGTTAGCATTAAAACTTTCTGTTTTGTATTAGTCCTCCTCATTTTCTGTAATGCCTGTAATCCATTCATATTAGGCATATTTATATCAAGTAATACAACATCAGGTTCTAATTTATTAACTAATTCAAGGCACTTTTCACCTTCACTAGCCTGCCCAATCACTTCAATACTTCCGTCTAATTCAAGTAACTGTTTAAGCCCTTCTCGTACCATCATATGATCGTCAGCTATTATAATTCTTATAGGTTCCATCCTTACTCCTCCTTCTGCTCGCGATAAGGTATCGTAACGGTAATTTCAGTGCCATTTTCTTTTGATGATTTGATATCAAATGTTCCTGAAAGTAAAAGTGCTCTTTCTTTCATTATAGAAAGACCAAATCCACTATTATCACTAGATTCCTTTTTACAAACTTTATCTAACTGAATTCCTATTCCATTATCTTTTATTGTTAATACGATATTACTTTCATTGTAGTTCAACCCAATTTCACATATTGAGGCATTTGCGTACTTAGCAATGTTATTAAATGCTTCTTGAATAATACGATATAATGTTAAGTTAATTACAGGCAAAAGATTTTTCTTTTCTTCATTTCTATTAAAAATCACTTGCATCTTATTTTCTTCTTTATACTTATTGATAAAACGTTCAACAGTAGGAACTAGTCCTAAATCCTGTATTGACATTGGCCTTAAATTATATATGATTTCTCTCATGTCATTAATGATGTTTTTTGTACAATTAATTAATGTTGCCAATTCTAATCTAGCACGAATTTCATCCATATCAATAAGTTTAATACATAACTCTGTTTTATACATTAAATTCGTAAGGTTTTGAATTGTTGAATCATGTAGATCACGAGCAATACGTTGTCTCTCTAATTCCTGTATTTCTAATATTTTAACTCCATCTTCCGTTCTTTCTGAAACAATGTTTCTGTAATTATTTTCCATACTTTGTGAAGGATCTATACTCACTCTTTTGCTAATTTCATTTGAAATAATATTATGTAAAAGATTTAGACACTCGTGAACAATATTATACTCTTCTCTTTTCTTCGATAATCTGGTTATTTCATCTCGAAGTTTTGGTAATTCATTATTTACAATATCTAGTTCCTCTTTTAGATTTGCTTCCTGAGCCTTTTTTTGAGTATTTTTATAAGGAGAAAATAATGATTCATTTTTATCATCTAACTTATTAAATTCATCAATTGCCTTTGATAGTTCTACTAATTTATATTCTAACTTTACAATCTTATCATCAAGACACGCCATTGAATTATGTATATCATCTTCAATAGAAGAAAAAGTCTCGATTGCTCTCTCTACTTTTTTCTTCCATAAAGTTTCTTGCTCTTTGATTTCTTCCATTTATTATCCTCCAAATTCAAAGAAGTTAAAGTCAAATTACACTTTCTAACTTCTTATCCTTTTTCCGTTAACATACACATAATTATAATATAACAATCCATTTGATAAGAAAAGAACAATTTAAAAATATTTCTCACTATCTAAATATTTTTACACTTCTTACATATGTTTTGTGGTAACAATACCATTTTTATATGTGGTATGTTAGACTCCAAATATTCGTCTCCTATTTCCTTAAATCCAATTTTTTGATAAAAACCCTTTGCCTGGATCTGAGCTCCCACATAAACTTCTTTTGCTCCAGATATAAAAGCTTTATTTACTAACATTTTTACAAGCATATCTCCATACTGTAATCCACGAAATTGCTTCCTAACAGCAATTCTTCCAATTTTATAGCTACCATCTTCTAATAACACAAGTCTTCCTGTCGCAACGGCCATCTTCTCTTGTGTATTAAAAGAATTATTTTCTTCATATAAAACACAAAATATCGCTTTCTTATCATACTCATCAAATTCTTCTGTTTCTGGAATATTTTGCTCTTCGATAAAAACTTCTCTTCGAATACTATATACTTCTTTTAAATCTTCTGGATACGTTATAAATTTTCCTTCTATGTACATAAGTCCTCATTTCTATACCACATTGACTAACTCTCTTGGTTACATCCCCAAAGGGTTTACTATAGACATTCTTTATGTCTATAGTAAATCAATAGTATTATATTAAACTATTTTTAATTTGCTTAATTAGTGGCATTTTTAACGGTTTTCCACCTGCTCTAGGATAAGCTTTCGGTGTATTCTTAACTTTTTTAATAACTAATAATGTACGATGCATATCACTATTTGGTACTTCAAAAGTTTTAACCTCTTCAAATTTACCACCTAATACGTTAAATGAGTATTCTGCTTCCTTTAATTCTTCCTCAATGGTACCTGATTTATAAGGAATAAAATAACCACCTATTTTAACATATGGTAAACAAAATTCTGCTAAGGAAGCGGTTCTTGCTACCGCTCTTGAAACGACTAAATCGTACTGTTCTCTATACTCTGGCTTACGTGCTAATTCTTCTGCACGTGCATGAATTGCTACAATATTTTCTAGGCCTAATTTACTAATAACTTCATTTAGAAATTTTATTCTTTTATTTAAAGAATCCATTAAAGTTACATTTAAATCAGGATAAACTATTTTTAATGGAAGACCCGGAAATCCAGCTCCGGATCCCATATCCATAAGAGATAATTTTTCTTTGTATGGATGTTCATGAAATAATGCTAAACTATCAAGAAAATGTTTTACTAATACTTCTTCATAATCTGTGATTCCTGTTAAATTCATAAAAGAATTCCACTCAACAAGAAGATCATAGTACTGTTCAAACTGTTCCTGTTGTTTTTCATTAATCGTAATATTCCATTTAGCTAAGCCATCAATTAATGTTTGATTATTTCTCATTTTAACTCCATCATATTATTTTTTCGTAATACTGTATCATAAAAATAAAACTATTTATTTCTTCTATACTGTTCGAGATACACAAGAAGTACAGAAATATCTGCAGGAGAAACACCTGAGATTCGGGAAGCCTGTCCTACGGAAATTGGCTTAAATTTAATTAATTTTTGTCTTGCTTCAATTCTTAAAGAAGGAATATCTTCATAATTAATATCTTCTGGAATTTTCTTTCCTTCTAATTTTTTAAACTGCTCTACCTGATGTTCCTGTCTTTTAATATATCCATCATACTTTAAGTTAATTTCAACCTGTTCCACAACATCATCTGGAAGCTCTGGTCTATTCTTATCTAAATCTTTCACTGCATGGTAATTTAATTCTGGTCTTTTAATCAATTCCGCTAAAGTTGTACCTGTTTTTAATGTAGTAGAATTAAGTCTCTCCAAAACTTCCTGAACATCTTTAGAAGCACCAATTAAACTTTTTTCAAGTCGAGCAGTCTCCTCTGCTATCATTTCTTCTTTCTTTAACAATTTTTCATAACGCTCATCACTAATCAATCCAATTTCATGACCTATTTTAGTTAATCTTTGATCTGCGTTATCCTGTCTTAAGATTAAACGATATTCTGCACGTGATGTCATCATACGATAAGGCTCATGAGTTTCCTTTGTAACAAGATCATCAATTAATACACCAATATATGCTTGAGAACGATCTAAAATAACTGGTTCACGATTTAACAATTTCATCGCGGCATTAATACCAGCCATTAACCCCTGAGCTGCAGCCTCTTCATATCCTGAACTTCCATTAAACTGACCACCACTAAATAAACCACTGATCTTTTTGAACTCTAAGGATGGTTTCAACTGCATTGGATTAATACAATCATATTCAATTGCATACGCATTACGTACGATCTGTGCATTCTCAAGTCCTGCAACCGAACGATACATTGCAATTTGAACATCTTCCGGCAAACTACTTGACATACCAGAGATATACATCTCATTTGTGTAATTTCCCTCTGGTTCAATAAATACTTGATGTCTTGTTTTATCTGCAAACTTTACGACTTTATCTTCTATAGAAGGACAATATCTTGGCCCTGTTCCCTGAATATTCCCAGAATAGAGGGGGGAACGGTCGATATTTTTTCTAATAATATCATGCGTTGTTTCATTGGTATAAGTTAACCAACAGGATACCTGATCTCTTTTAATGTCTTCTGGAGTATTGGTAAATGAAAATGGTACAACTTTTTCGTCACCAAACTGTTCTTCCATCTTACTAAAATCAATACTACGTTTATCAATACGAGCAGGAGTACCTGTCTTAAAACGATACATTTCAATGCCTAATGATTTTAAGCAATCAGTTAAATGATTTGCAGATGGTAATCCATTCGGTCCAGTATAATGACTTACTTCACCATAAATACATCTTGCATTTAAATATACTCCCGTACATAATACAACCACACGGCATGGATAAATACCATCAGAAAAAGTTTTAACCCCTGTAATCTTTCCATCTTCAACAAGGATTTCTGTAATTTCAGCTTGCTTTACAGTTAAATTTTCTGTATTCTCAACTACCTCACGCATTGCTCTTGTATAATCCTGTTTATCTGCCTGTGCACGAAGAGAATGAACTGCTGGTCCTTTTGATTGATTTAACATCTTTGACTGAATATAAGTCTTATCAATGTTTTTACCCATCTCACCGCCAAGAGCATCGATTTCACGTACCAAGTGACCTTTTGAAGTTCCCCCAACATTAGGATTACATGGCATTAATGCAATACTATCAACACTTACGGTGAACATAATTGTATTTAAACCAAGTCTTGCACAAGCTAATGCAGCTTCACACCCCGCATGCCCAGCACCAACAACAGCAACATCGTAGCTATCATAAATGTAACTCATCTTATTCTCCTCTTCTCTCTATTTTCCCATACAGAACTCTTTAAATATCGTATTGATCAGGTCTTCATCTACCGCTTCTCCGATAATCGTTCCAAGTGCTTCATATGCATTCATCAAATCAATCGTAAAGAAATCTTCTGGCATGCCTAATTCAATACTATTTTGTACTTGTTCTAAACTTACTTTTGCTTCTTTTAATGCTTCCTTTTGACGAGCATTTGTAATATATATATCTTCATTAAATGTAAGATTACCTTCAAAGAACATATTTGTAATCACATTCTCCATTTCATCCATTCCAATATGATTCTTCGCTGATATCTTAATCACTGTTTTCTTTGTTAATGTTTGTAGTTCCTTTTCATCAACTACTGTATCTAAATCTGTTTTGTTTAACAGAATAACTGCTTTTTTATCTTTAATAAAATCAATCAGATCATAATCATTTTGATCCAATGGAGTGGATGCATCAACCACATAAATAATTAAATCTGCATTTTCAGCACTCTTTCTTGACTTATCAACACCGATTTTCTCAACAACATCTTCTGTTTCACGAATACCAGCCGTATCAATCAAGTTTAAACATACACCATTTAGGTAAATTGTTTCTTCAATGGTATCTCTAGTTGTACCAGCAATGTCGGTTACGATTGCTCTCTCTTCTCCAACTAAGATATTTAACAAGGATGACTTACCAACATTCGGTTTACCTAATATGACAGTTCTTATGCCTTCCTTTATTAATCTGCCATTTTCTGCACTGTTTAACAACTTAAAAATGTCGTTTCGAAGGACCTCAACATCCCCTGACAACTTTTCAGCAAATCCATCTATACTTATATGCTCTGGATCATCTAACGCTGCTTCTATATATGCCGTATCTAATAAGATACTTTCTCTGATTTCTTTAATTTTTTCAAGGACATTACCTTTTAACTGACTTAAACTATTTTTTAATGCTAACTCACTTTTTGCATGAATAACATCAATTACTGCTTCGGCCTGTGATAAATCAATTCGTCCATTTAAAAAGGCTCGTTTTGTAAACTCACCAGGTTCGGCAAGTCTAGCACCTGCTTCTAATACAGTTTCTAATACTCGTTTCGTTACAATGATTCCACCATGACAATCAATTTCAATACTATCTTCCTTGGTATAGCTTCTTGGTCCTCTCATTATAACAACCATTACTTCATCAATAACTTCCTCATTATTTACAATATAACCGTAATGCACAGTATGGGATTCCATCTCTGATAGTTTCTTTGTACTCTTTTTTTTACGGAAAATTTTATCGATGATTGGAAATGCATTTTCACCACTTATTCTAACTATACTGATTCCAGCATTACTAAGTCCAGTGGCAATTGCTGCTATTGTATCTGATTTCATAATATTTCTCCCATCTGTTATTCGGTCTAAACCTTAAGAAAAGGCTGTTGCATAAGCACGGTGTTGTTTCCCGTCTCACATAACAGCCTTATCATTTCATGATAAGAAAAAACTTTCTTAGCTTATTTTTTCTTATTTATTGTTGTGCGCTTTCTGCTTTCGCCGCTTCAGCTGCTTTTGCTGCTGCCTTTTGTTCTAAGTAAGCAGCGTAGTCTTTCTTATAGTCTGTACTGTAATCTTTTGTATTACCACCATACTTTTTATGAAAGTCTTTTTTACTAGTACTATTGTACTTCTTACCGTAATCTTTGTTTCCATATTTATTGGAGTTGTGATTCGTATTAAATGTTACTCCCTTTTTCATACTGATCACAACTTTACGGAAAGGTTCTTCTCCCTCACTATGAGTCTCTACATATTTATCATTCTGTAATGCAGAATGAATAATTCGTCTTTCATATGGATTCATTGGTTCAAGAGAAACAGCTTTATGCGTACGTTTAACTTTGGATGCGATATTTTTAGCAAGGTTTTCAAGAGTTTCTTTTCGTCTTTCACGATAATTCTCGGTGTCTAACTTTACTTTTAAATAGCCTTCGTTGTTCTTGTTAACAACTAAACTAGTTAAGTATTGTAGTGAATCAAGAGTTTGTCCTCTTTTACCAATCAATACTCCCATATCATTACCTACGATATTGATGTCAACGCTTTCGTTTTCTTTATCATAGTTTACTTCAACTGTTGCTTCAATACCCATTGCTTTAAATACTTTATTTAAGAAATTCTTAGCGGCTAATTCTACTGTGAATTTTAACTTCACACGAATTTTAGCTGGTCTTGCAAACATTCCGAGTAATCCCTTACTCTCTCGTTCAACTACTTCATATTCAATATTTTCGCTTGTTGTTTGATACTCAAGTAATGCTTCGGTCAATGCTTCATCTACTGTTTTACCGGTAAACTCTTTCCACTCACCCATTTACTTATCCCCCTTGTCACTATTATTCCTTTTTAGGATATTAGCATTTGCTGCGATACTTCCAGCTTTATAGGATACCTCACTCTTTTTATAATTGGATGCTTCTGTTTTCTTTGTATTAACTGTTGCCTTACTCTGTAAATTAGACTGCTGATTGTTAATCACTTTGGTCGATGTTTTAGCAACGCTAGCCATCTTATTACCAGTAGCAACACCTAATTTTTCTTTTCTTTTGTTAGACTTTTCTACGTTTTTAGCGATCATTTCATCAAGATCAATTTTATCAAAATATTTATTGATAAAGATTTGTTGAACAATCTGAACCACACTACTAGTGATCCAGTAAATACCTACACCGATTGGCATAAATGTACAGAAGATACCAGAAACTACAGGCATTACTGTATTCATTGCTTTCATTGTATCTCCACCTGGTGCAGGTTCACTGCTCTTATTTGTCTGCTGAACCATCATTAACTTACTCTGTAAGAACTGAGATGCAGCTGCAAAGATTGGTATGATAATACCTGGGAATCCCCATCCTGCCGGATCAAGGATGTTTAAATCAGCGATAAAACGATTAACATGTTTGATTTCATCAACCTTAGTTATAACTTCTGGCATTGCAATTACTTCTTTTAACTGTGCTAAACCATTAGCATTTGTAAAGTAATTTACAATTTCAGTTCCATTGTATCCGCTCCATTTACTTGCATCTAGGAACAAGTTCCAGTCATTCGTATTAAACTTGGAGAAGATATCAATTAATAATGTCTTTGCCGCATCGGAATCTGGAACTAATGTCGCTAAATTACCAACTGTTGTTGAAGTAATTTTATTACCTTCTAAGAAGTTCTTTAATGCTTCAGCATATCCTTCCACGCCCATAAAGTTCATTGCGACAGTATTATAAAGTCCATTAATGTCATTTACATAAGCTGGAATCTTATAAATTACCTGATATAATGCAAACATAATTGGTAAGGAAATTAATAAAGGTAAACATCCTGCCATCGGAGACGTACCGTATTTCGCATAAACCTCCTGCATTTCAGCCTGCTGTCTTTGCATAGACTCTTGATCTTTCTTACCTTTATACTTTGCCTGAATCTTTTGTATCTCCGGATTCATCTTTGCAGATAATCTGGTACCTTTTTGTTGCTTAATTGTTAAAGGAAGCATAAGCATCTTTACAACAATTGTAAATAAAACGATACATAATGCAATATTAGTAATTCCAAATAGGTTTAGGAATGCATATATGCCGTTTAATATCTGACCCATTATCCAGGCAAAAGGACCTAAAATACCTGTTACCTGCGATAAAACTGTTATTTCCAAACCAAATTCCTCCTTATTCCATCACGACTATGTAATCATGATATACTTAGGTACTCAAAAAAGTCATCCTAAGGGACAGGATCAAATCCCCCTTCATGAAATGGATGACACTTAAGAATTCTTCTCACAGCAAGATAAGTTCCCTTTCCTGCACCATAGCGCTCCAAAGCCTCTAGGGCGTACTCCGAACAAGTCGGCGTAAATCTACAAGTTGGGGTTCGTTTCATTGGTGAGATATATTTTCGATACAATTTTACTAATCTAATTAGAATTCGCTTCATCACGATATAATCATCTTTTCTACAACGACTCTTGGTCATTATGAATAATGCGCTGCAACTTTGCCAGATGCATAAATGCGCTACTGATTTCCGAATAGCTCTTGTCCCTAGATCCTAATCTTGCTACAACTACTATGTCTAAACCACTATTAAACATAGTCTTATTCAAACGGTAACTCTCTCTGATTAATCTTGTGATTCGGTGACGGACAACACTGTTTCCGACTTTTTTGCTTACTGAAATACCAATACGATTCGAAGATAATCCATTCCTATAAACATACATTACCAAATACTTGTTAGCATAGGATTTACCGTTCCTGTAAACATTACCGAATTCTCTACTGTTTTTTAAGACGTTTGACAATGTTTAAAAATCTCCTTAAGAAAACCGATTGTTTTCTATTTCATCTAAAGTTTATGAATTGCATTTCTTCTTATTATAAAGAAATAGGTCCATGAAACTTAGATTATCCTTTTCGCTAATAGATACCTCGTAAGACAACCCACCTAGCGTCTGCATTATAAGCCAGCGAGCTGTCTTATTTGTCATGAATTAGAAGAAAAGGTCACATTGACTGCGACCTAAGCTGTTAATTTATGTCTTCCTTTAGCTCTTCTTGCTGCTAAAACTTTTCTACCGTTAGCTGTGCTCATTCTAGATCTGAATCCGTGAACTTTTGCTCTCTGACGTTTTTTTGGTTGGAATGTCATTTTCATTTATATACACCTCCTTGATATAGATAGTAAGCCTATTTACTCGATTTTAAATAGCACTACCATTATATTCGTTTCAAATGAACTCGTCAAGTAAATCTTTTACGAATTACTTCCAAATAGTGTCTCTGTAGTAATTTTTTTAATTTTTTATTCTGTTGACAATTGTTAATCACTTTTTTAAAGTTATCCACACATTGTGAATAAATTGTTGATAACTTTGTTCATTTGTGTTAATTATCAAAAAAGCATACTCAATTATACTTTAAAATTCCTCATTTGTCTATGTTAATAACTTTGATATTATTATGAACTTACTGTTAATAATTCATACTTATCTGTGCATAACTTTTAAAAATATGCGAAACTTATGTTCATATTCAAAGATTAACATTGAAATGTTGATAATTTTGTTATATATTATAATTATATGCACATGTTTAAGTGGGACAAGTGCGCTTAATTTTAATTCATAACAGGTGAACGGGTCTCCCGTTTCGCTAATTGAATAAAAAAATGGATAATCATAACTATCACGGCGTGAGACGCCGGAAGGCGTAAGAAGGGCACGGTTTTTAATATGAAAAGCTTGATTCAAGAAAAATGGAATGAAATATTGGAGTATTTAAAGATTGAATACAATGTAACGGAAGTATCCTTTAAGACTTGGTTATTACCTCTTAAAGTTTACGATGTAACAGGTAATGTCATTAAGCTCGCCGTAGATGACACAAAGATTGGAGCTAATAGTCTGGATTTTATTAAGAATAAGTACAGCCTGTTCCTTAAAACAGCTGTAGCTGAAGTTATAAATCAAGATTTTGAAATTGAATTTGTATTATTAAGCCAGACAAAAGCTGAGGAAAAGGTATTATCACCACAGGTTAATAAGATCAAAAATGAAAGTCTTTCTTATTTAAATCCTCGTTATACTTTTGATACCTTTGTTGTTGGTGCAAATAATAATTTAGCTCATGCTGCATCTTTAGCAGTAGCAGAGTCACCAGCTGAGATTTACAATCCTTTGTTTATTTACGGTGGTGTTGGTTTAGGTAAAACACACTTAATGCATTCCATTGCACATTATATTTTAGATCAGAATCCAAATTCAAAAGTACTCTATGTTACAAGTGAGAAATTTACGAATGAATTGATTGAATCTATTCGTAATGCAGATACGACTCCAACGGAGTTTCGTGAAAAATACCGTAATATTGATGTTCTGTTAATCGATGATATTCAATTTATTATAGGTAAGGAAAGAACCCAGGAAGAGTTCTTCCATACTTTTAATACTTTGCATGAAAGTAAAAAGCAGATCATCATATCCTCAGATAAACCTCCTAAAGATATTTTAACTTTAGAGGAAAGACTTAGATCCCGTTTTGAATGGGGTCTTACTGTTGATATCCAAAGTCCTGATTATGAGACTAGAATGGCTATTTTAAAGAAAAAAGAAGAACTCGATGGCCTTGAAATTGATGATGAAGTTATGAAGTACATTGCTTCTAATATTAAATCCAACATTCGAGAACTAGAAGGTGCGTTAACAAAGATCGTTGCATTATCTCGCTTAAAGAAGAAAGAGGTTGATGTAATTTTAGCGGAAGAAGCTCTTAAGGATTTGATTTCACCTGATAACAAGAAAACTGTAACGTTGGATCTAATCATGGAAGTTGTTTCTGAGCATTTTAATGCCACTACAGCAGAGCTCTATTCTGATAATCGTAGTCGAAATATTGCTTATCCAAGACAGATTGCAATGTATTTGTGCCGAAAACTTACTTCATTATCATTAACGGATATTGGTAAGATGATGGGTAATCGAGATCACTCTACTGTATTGCATGGATGTAATAAGGTAGAAAAGGATATGAAGAAAGATGTGTCCTTACAGAATACAATTGATGTGTTAATAAAGAAAATTAACCCTGCTCAATAATGGATTTTAGCCGGTTTGTGTATATATTTTTTTATTTTAAAAAAGTTATCCACAATTACCGGTTTAAATCCTGTTATTGGGCTGTTAGAAGCGTATGGATAACCTAGTAATGATTATTATCTTGTGAATATTCATTCTCAAAAGTTAGAAAACAATTCACATAGTTATAAATTGTTGAAAACCTTATGTAGTTTGGGCTTAGATTGGTTATTAACTTTTTAACATTCCCTACTACTAATGCTAACAAATATATTATATATATATCTATAAAAAATCACCGAAGGGAGTTATACACAAAATGAAAATCATTTGCCAAAAATCAGATCTGTTGAATAGTGTAAGTATTGCTCTTAAAGCTGTTCCTGCAAAATCAACAATGCCAATTCTTGAATGCATGATCATTGATGTAAAAAGTGATACAATTAAACTTATTGCAAACGATATGGAATTAGGTATTGAAACTATTGTTAAGGGGAGTGTAGTTACAACTGGTAATGTAGCAATCAATGCGAAGGTATTTTCTGAAATTATTAGAAAACTCCCAGACAATGATGTAACAATTGAAACTGACGAAAACTATATGGCTACAATTACTTGTGAAAAAGCTAAATTTACGATTGCTGGTAAAAGCTCAGAAGAGTTCCCTATGTTACCTGTAATTGAAAAGAAAGCTCCAGTTACGTTATCTCAGTTCACATTAAAGGAAGTAATTCGTCAGACGGTATTCTCTATTTCAGATAATGAAAGCAATAAGATCATGACAGGTGAATTATTTGAGATCAATCAGAATGAATTACGAGTAGTATCTTTAGACGGACATCGTATTTCTATTCGTAAAGTTAAGCTTAAAGATTCCTATGATACATTAAAAGTAATTGTTCCAGGAAAGGCATTACAAGAAATCAGTAAAATTTTATCTGGTGAAATCTCTGATGAAGTAGATATTTACTTTACAGATCGTCATATCTTATTTGAGTTTAACGATACGATTGTTTTATCCCGTCTTATTGAAGGTGAATATTTTAAGATTAATCAGATGCTTTCAGGCGATTATGAAACAAAAGTAACTATTAATAAAAAAGAGTTATTAAGCTGTATTGATCGTGCTACTTTATTAATTAAAGAGAACGAAAAGAAGCCAATCATTGTTGGAATTTCAGATCATTCTATGGAGTTAAAGGTTAACACTACTATTGGATCTATGAATGAAGACATTGATATTTCAAAAGAAGGAAAAGATATTTTAATTGGTTTTAACCCTAAATTTTTAATCGATGCATTAAGAGTTATTGATGATGAGGAGATAGATATTTATTTAATCAATCCTAAGGCACCTTGCTTTATCAAGGATAAGAATGAAACATATATCTATTTAATCTTACCAGTAAGCTTTAATGCTGCAGTACACTAGTACTTGCGGAAAGGAAGCTATGGAAACTATCGTTTTAAGAGAAGATTTTATTAAACTTGGACAGGCATTAAAAGCAGCTGGTCTTGTAGAGTCAGGAGTAGAGGCAAAAGAAGTTATTTTAGATGGCCTTGTTAAAGTAAATGGAAAAGTTGAAGTTCAGCGAGGTAAAAAACTATATGACCAGGATATCGTTGAATACAACAATGAAACTATTACAATTGTAAAGTAAAACATTTTGATTAGATGATTGGTGCAAGTATGAAAAGCATACTTTCATATTCCTTATCTGATGCAGTATCACTCAATCGTGAGGTGCGATAGGAGTTAGAATGATTGTAAAATCGCTAGAATTAAGTAATTTTAGAAATTACGAGAATCTTTCCCTTACATTTTCACCAGAAAATAATATTATTTATGGTGATAATGCTCAGGGAAAGACTAATATATTAGAGGCAATTTATCTTTGTGCTACAACAAAATCTCATAAGGGCAGCAAAGAAAAAGAGATGATTCGTCTAGGGGAAGAGGAGTCTCACATTCGTATGTTCGTCGAGCGTGATTCAATTACTCATCGTTTAGATATGCATCTAAAAAAAAATAAGCCGAAAGGTGTTGCAATTGACGGCATTCCAATCAAAAAGTCAGGCGAATTATTTGGTATTGTTAATGTTGTATTTTTTTCTCCGGAAGATCTATCCATCATTAAGGATGGTCCAAGTGAGAGAAGACGCTTTATTGACATGGAATTATGTCAATTAGACCGAGTATATCTACACAATCTGATAAATTACAACAAAGTTCTTAACCAAAGAAATAATTTATTAAAACAAATTAGTTTTAATCAAAGTTTATTGGATACTATTTATGTATGGGATGAACAATTAGTAAATTATGGAACTCAAATTATTAATGCCAGAAGTAAGTTTATTCAAGACATTAATGAAATCGTAATTGATCTTCATGATAAACTTAGTAATGGCAGAGAAAAATTATGTATTCATTATGAACCAAATACAACGGCTGAAGAATTTGCAAACAAACTTTCTAAAAGTTTAGATCGTGATGTGGCGCTTAAAGTAACGAATGTTGGTCCACAGAGAGATGACTTAAGTTTTTTTGTAAATGATCGTGATATTCGCAAATTTGGTTCTCAGGGACAGCAGCGTACGGCTGCCTTATCTCTAAAATTATCTGAGATTGAGTTGGTTAAGAAGGTAACTCGTGATACACCGATTTTATTATTGGATGATGTATTATCAGAATTAGATAGAAGCAGACAAAATCAATTACTAGATAGTATTGGGGATATTCAGATTCTATTGACTTGTACTGGTGTTGAGGAATTTGTTACAAACCGTATGATGACAGAAAAGATTTATAGGGTCACCAATGGATCAGTAAAAGAAGAAGTTTAAGAAACATGTAGATAAATAAATGCTTATTATACAGGAGGCTAGATATGAGTAAGGATTACGGAGCTGACCAAATACAAATATTAGAGGGACTCGAAGCCGTTCGTAAACGACCAGGTATGTACATTGGTAGTACATCAAGTCGTGGTTTACATCACTTAGTCTATGAAATCGTAGACAATGCAGTTGATGAAGCGTTAGCAGGATATTGTAGCGTTATCGATGTATCTATTAATCCTGACAACTCCATTACAGTTATTGATAATGGACGTGGTATTCCGGTTGAGATTAATAAGAAAAAGGGTATCTCTACGGTTGAGGTTGTATTTACAATCTTACACGCAGGTGGAAAGTTTGGCGGTGGAGGATACAAAGTATCCGGTGGTTTACATGGTGTTGGTGCATCCGTAGTAAATGCATTATCAGAGTGGCTTGAAGTTACAGTTGATCTTGATGGTAAAAGATATGAGCAACGTTATGAACGTGGTAAGGTTATGAAGCCACTTCAAGTAGTTGGAGAATCTAATCGTACAGGTACTACAGTTACCTTCTTACCAGATAAGACAATCTTTGAAGAAACCGTATTTGATTATGAAGTTTTAAAACAGCGTCTTCGTGAAATGGCCTTTTTAACAAAAGGACTTAAAATTATCTTAAGAGATAAACGTGATGGTGCTGAAAAAGATAGAGAGTTCCATTATGAAGGTGGCATTAAGGAATATGTACAGTACTTAAACAAGCATAAAACAGTACTATATCCTGATATTATCTATTGTGAAGGAAACAAGGACAATGTTTATGTTGAAGTTGCACTACAACATAATGATTCCTATAATGAAAACTGCTATAGTTTCGTAAATAATATTACGACTCCGGAAGGTGGTACTCATTATACTGGATTTAAAAATGCAATTACAAAAACATTTAATGATTACGCTAGACAGATGAAGTATCTAAAGGATAACGAGCCAAACTTATCAGGTGAAGATCTTCGTGAAGGTTTAACTGCAATCATCAGTATAAAGATTCCTGAACCTCAGTTTGAAGGCCAGACAAAGCAGAAACTTGGTAATAGTGAGGCAAGAGGTGCAGTTGATAACGTTGTTTCGGAACAGTTAACTTATTTCTTAGAACAAAATCCTGCAGTAGCTAAGGTGATTTTAGAAAAAGCAGTATTAGCTCAGAGAGCAAGAGATGCTGCACGTAAAGCAAGAGATTTAACAAGAAGAAAAACAGCGTTAGAAGGTATGAGTTTACCAGGTAAATTAGCAGACTGTTCTGATAAGAATCCTGAAAACTGTGAAATTTATATCGTAGAGGGTGATTCTGCCGGTGGTTCTGCAAAAACTGCAAGATCCCGTGCGACTCAGGCAATCTTACCATTACGTGGAAAAATCCTTAATGTTGAGAAATCAAGACTTGATAAGATTCTTGTAAATAACGAAATCAAGGCGATGATCACAGCATTTGGTACTGGTATTTCAGATGATTTTGATATTACAAAACTTAGATATCATAAGATCATTATCATGACCGATGCCGATGTTGATGGTGCTCATATTAGTACGCTATTACTAACATTCTTATATCGTTTTATGCCAGAATTAATTCGTCATGGATATGTATACTTGGCTCAGCCACCTCTTTACAAAATTGAAAGAGGTAAGCAACAGTGGTATGCTTATAGCGATGATGAACTGAATAAGATTTTAACCGAGATTGGACGTGACCAGAATAATAAGATTCAGCGTTACAAAGGTCTTGGTGAAATGGATGCAGAGCAGCTTTGGGATACTACAATGGATCCAGAAAAGAGAGTTCTTCTTCGAGTTATGATCGATGAAGAAAGTCAGTCAGAAGTAGATATGACATTTACAACTTTAATGGGTGATAATGTTGAACCAAGACGTGAGTTCATTGAAGCAAACGCTAAGTATGTAAAGAATCTAGATATATAATAAGTTACAAACAACGGAGGAAATAGAATGGACGAGAATATCTTTGACAAGGTTCATGACGTGGACCTGAAAAAGACTATGGAAACATCCTATATCGAGTATGCCATGTCAGTTATTGCAGCCAGAGCTCTTCCGGATGTAAGAGATGGTTTAAAACCGGTACAGCGTAGAATTTTATATGCCATGATCGAGTTGAACAATGGTCCTGATAAGCCACACCGTAAGTGTGCGCGTATTGTCGGTGATACCATGGGTAAATACCATCCTCATGGTGATAGTTCTATTTATGGTGCATTAGTAAATCTGGCACAGGATTGGTCAACAAGATATCCATTAGTAGATGGTCATGGTAACTTTGGTTCTGTCGATGGTGATGGCGCTGCTGCTATGCGTTACACAGAAGCAAGATTAAGTAAGATTTCCATGGAGATGCTTTCGGATATTAATAAAAATACAGTTGATTTTGATCCGAACTTTGATGAGACGGAAAAAGAGCCCAATGTATTACCAGCAAGATTTCCTAATCTCTTAGTAAATGGTACTTCTGGTATTGCGGTTGGTATGGCAACGAACATACCACCTCACAATATGCGTGAAGTTATCAATGCAGTGATTAAGATTATAGATAATAAAGTAAATGATCAGGATACAACAATTGAAGAATTGCTTCAGATCGTAAAAGGTCCTGATTTCCCTACTGGTGCTATGATCCTTGGTACAAGAGGAATTGAAGAGGCTTATCGTACCGGCCGTGGTAAGATTCGTGTTCGTGCAGTAACAGAAATCGAGCCAATGCAGAATGGTAAGCATCGAATCGTAGTTACTGAATTACCTTACATGGTAAATAAGGCAAGATTAATTGAAAAAATCGCTGAACTTGTTCGTGACAAGAAGATCGATGGTATTACAGAACTTCGTGATGAGTCGGATCGTGAAGGTATGCGTATCTGTATCGAGTTACGTCGTGATGTTAATCCAAACGTAATGTTAAATCTTTTATATAAACATACTCAATTACAGGATACCTTTGGTGTAATCATGCTTGCATTAGTAAATAATGAGCCAAAAGTATTAACTTTAGTTGAAATGTTAAAGCTTTACTTAAAACATCAGGAAGACGTTGTCACAAGAAGAACTCAGTATGATTTAAATAAAGCACAAGAAAGAGCTCATATCCTTGAAGCGTTATTAGTTGCATTAGATGATATTGATGAAGTAATTCATATTATTCGTTCTTCTAAGAACAGCCAGGAAGCAAAAGAAAAATTAATTGAAAGATTTAATTTTGATGATGTTCAGGCTCAGGCTATCATTGATATGCGTCTTCGTGCATTAACCGGTTTGGAAAGAACAAAACTTCAAGATGAGTATGCTGAGTTAGAGAAAAAGATTGCAGAATATCAGGCAATCCTTTCGAATGAAAAAATTTTACTTGGTGTTATTCGAGAAGAAATCTCTATTACTCGTGATAAGTATGGCGATGACCGTAGAACATCCATTGGTTTTGATGAGTACGATATCTCCATGGAAGATTTGATTCCAGATGAGAATACCGTAATCGCTATGACAAAACTCGGATATATCAAGAGAATGACAATTGATAACTTTAAGAGCCAACATCGTGGTGGTAAAGGTATCAAGGGTATGCAGACAATTGAAGATGATTTCATTGAAGACTTATTTATGACCACAACACATCATTATGTCATGTTCTTTACAAATAAGGGTAGATGTTATCGTTTAAAAGCATATGAAATTCCAGAGTCTTCTCGTACAGCACGTGGTACAGCAATCGTTAACTTACTTCAGTTATTGCCAGATGAAAAAATAACTGCAATTATCACTTTAAAAGAATATAAAGATGATCGTTATTTATTCATGGCTACGAAAGCTGGTATTGTTAAGAAAACTAAAATCCGTGAGTACCAGAATATTCGTAAGTCAGGACTTCAGGCAATCAATCTTCGTGAAGATGATGAATTAATTGAAGTTAAAACAACCAATGGGCAGAAGGATGTTGTATTGGTTACTAAGGATGGTATGTGTATCCGATTTAACGAACATGATGTTCGTAGTACGGGACGTACCTCCATGGGTGTAATCGGTATGAACTTAACTGATGGTGATGAAGTAGTAGCAATGCAGATGCATACTCAAGGTAAGTATTTGTTAACTGTTTCTGAGTATGGTCTAGGAAAATTAACAGATCTTGATGAGTTTACGACTCAGCGTCGTGGTGGTAAGGGTGTTAAGTGCTATAAGATTACTGAAAAGACAGGAAATGTTGTTGGTGCGAAAGCGGTAAATGAAGATAATGAAATCATGATCATAACAAACGAGGGAATTATCATCCGTTTAGCAGTTAATAGCATTAGCATACTTGGCCGTATCACTTCAGGCGTTAAGTTGATTAATATTGATACTGAAAAAGATATTCGTGTTGCAAGCTTCGCAAAAGTAAGAGAAAACAGCCAGACAACAGAGGAAGATGTTCTTAAAAATCTTGAAAAGGAATTAGAGGAAGAAAATGTTCCAGTAATTCCTGATGAAGATGAAGCTTCCGATGAAATGGAAGAAATCATAGAGAATGATGACTTAACTGAGACAGAAGAATCAGAGGAAGATCTTTCTGATTTGGATGAATTAGTAGAGAGAGCACTGAAAGATAAAGAAGATCAAGAAGAAGAGTAAACAAGAAATGATATTTATCTTTCTTTCTTGTAATTGATAAGATTTTGAATAACGGCAGTCGGTGACGGCTGTCGTTTTCATTGAAATTATTACTGATAGCTGTAGTAGGGTAAAATTATAATTGAAAGGGTAGACGAATGCGAAGTATACATACAGATTTAATTACAAAAAACATCAAAGAAATGTGTATTGAGGCAAATCTTGTACTATGTGAAGATGTTAAGAGTAGAATTTTAGGGGCAAAAAAGTCAGAAAGATCTGAAATAGGAAAACAAATACTTGGTCAATTAGAGGAAAATATGAAGATTGCCAAGGAAGATTCCATACCAATCTGCCAAGATACAGGAATGACGGTAGTTTTTCTTGAAATTGGACAGGAAGTGCATTTTGAAGGTGCATTATTAGAAGACGCAATCAATGAAGGAATACGTCAGGGATATTCAGAAGGATATTTGAGAAAATCTGTTGTAAAGGATCCATTATTAAGAGAAAACACAAAAGATAATACTCCAGGTATCATTCATTATAATATTGTTCCAGGAGATGGAGTTAAAATAACAGTTGCACCAAAGGGGTTTGGTTCGGAAAATATGAGTCGAGTTGTTATGTTAAAACCTGCTGATGGTGCAGAAGGAGTAGTTAAAACTGTTGTTGAAACAGTTCAAATGGCAGGTCCAAATGCATGTCCTCCTATGGTAGTTGGTGTAGGTATTGGTGGTACCTTTGAAAAGTGCGCTATTCTAGCTAAGAAAGCGTTGACAAGAAATTTGGATGAGCCTTCTAAGTTACCTCATATTGCGCAATTAGAGCAACAGATTTTAGACTTGATCAATGCGACTGGAATCGGACCAGGTGGCCTAGGAGGAAGTACAACGGCACTTGGAGTTAACATTGAAACATATCCGACTCATATTGCAGGTCTACCAGTGGCCGTTAATATATGCTGTCATGTAAACCGTCATGTGACTAGAATGATTTAATGGATATTTGGAGTAAAAAATGAGTTTATCCATGGTATTTGTGGATAACACAGTCATTTTGTGAATATCATACCCAAGAAAGGAGTAGCATTGTGGAAAAACATATCGGTGTTCCATTAACGAAAAGTGTAGCAGCATCTTTAGAGGCTGGAGATTATGTCTATCTTACAGGTACGATATATACTGCAAGAGATGCAGCTCATAAAAGAATGTATGAGTCGATTCAAAAAGGTGAATCTATTCCAATTGAGGTAGAACATCAAACAATTTATTATTTAGGTCCTACCCCAGCGAGAGAGAATCAGGTGATAGGTTCTGCAGGACCAACAACAAGTAGCCGTATGGATAAGTATACACCTGAGTTATTAGATCGCGGTTTATTAGGGATGATAGGTAAAGGAAAAAGAAATGAACAGGTTATCGAGTCTATGAAGAGAAATGGAGCTGTTTATTTTGCAGCAGTTGGAGGAGCCGGTGCCTTATTATCCAAATGTATCGTAGAATCTGAAGTCGTTGCATACGAAGACCTTGGAACAGAAGCTATAAGAAAATTGAAAGTAAAAGATTTACCTGTGATTGTAGTAATTGATTCTAAGGGTAATAATATGTATGAAACTGCGGTAAATGATTTTTTAGGCAAATAAGTAAAGTGATCAATAAGAGATAGAAATAAAAGAAGGTGAGTAAGCATGAAGATTTCAACGAAGGGAAGATATGCATTAAGATTAATGTTAGATTTAGCTCTTCATAATACAGGTGAGTTTATCACGATTAAGAGTATTTCTCAAAGACAAGGGATTTCAGATAAGTATTTGGAACAGATCATTACCCAGCTTAGTAAATCTGGGTATGTAAAAAGTACACGTGGTTCTCAGGGTGGATATCGTCTTTCAAGAGATCCCAAAGATTATACCGTTGGGTCAATCTTGAAATTAATCGAGGGAAGTCTTGCTCCAGTCTCTTGTGTTGTTGAAGATGAAAAAGAATGTGAGAGATATGGTGAGTGTGCAACTTACTTTGTATATGAGAAAATAAATGAAGCAGTAGATAATGTAGTAGAGCATATTACATTAGAAGACTTAGTAGAAAGACATAATGCATTAATGGGGAATGACTATATCATATAGGGGGAAGATTAAATGAAGATAGCAGATAGCTTATCAGATTTAATTGGAAGAACACCATTACTTGAATTGCACAATTTAGAGACGTTATATAATGTTGAAGCAAGTATTATTGCAAAGCTAGAATATTTTAATCCAGCGGGAAGTGTTAAAGATCGTGTAGCAAAGTCCATGATTGATGCAGCGGAGCAGCAGGGGTTGCTAAAAAAGGGTTCTGTCATTATTGAACCAACAAGTGGGAATACCGGAGTTGGTCTTGCATCAGTAGCAGCGGCAAAGGGATACCGTATGATATTAACCATGCCGGATACAATGAGTATTGAGCGAAGAAACCTTTTAAAAGCATATGGAGCTGAATTAGTGTTAACTCCAGGTAACTTATTAATGCAGGGAGCCATTGATAAAGCAAATGAATTAGCAGCTCAGATTCCTAATTCTTTTATACCAGGACAGTTTAATAATCTATCCAATCCGGATATCCATTATAAAACGACTGGACCAGAAATCTATGAAGATACCGATGGAGAGGTAGATGTATTCATAGCGGGGATTGGGACTGGTGGTACAATAACAGGTACAGGACGTTATCTAAAAGATAAAAATTCAAATATAAAAGTAATAGGAATCGAACCGGAATCATCTCCATACTTAACAAAAGGGATTGCTGGTCCTCATATGCTTCAGGGGATAGGTGCAGGATTTGTACCTGAAATTTTCGATACTGATTTATGTGATGAAATTATGACAGTTAAGAATGAGGATGCGTTTGCTTTCTGTAAGGCTATTGCAAAGTCGGAGGGGTTACTAGTTGGTATAACTTCTGGGGCAGCAGTATCTGCAGCGATAGAACTCTCTCGACATAAAGAGTATAAGGGAAAGAAAATCGTTGTACTATTACCGGATAGCGGTGAACGTTATTTGTCTAACCCGATGTTTCTTGATTAGTGTATGAAACATGTATTTTGAGATATACTAATCATGATTGAAGTAGTTTTACTAATAGATTAAGAAGATACTATTAGTAAAGAAAGATTGGAGATTTGTGATATTTGCTACATTTTACCATGTAATTTGTGCGAAAAAGTGTTAAAAAGTTATTGACAAACCAATTTTATTCTGTTATACTACTTCTTGCACTGACGTACTTAAGTTAGTGAATTGAATATTGTATTTATATTCAGATACGGAGAAATACTCAAGAGGCTGAAGAGGCGCCCCTGCTAAGGGTGTAGGTCGTTCACGCGGCGCGAGGGTTCAAATCCCTCTTTCTCCGTTCTTCTTTTTTGTCAAAAAGGATCAAGTTACTACTTGAAAACCTACCAAAAAAAGGAGCTGGACAACTTAGAAATTATATGGTAACATATAAAAGTTCTTTTATAAATGAATTGTTTGAATAATTCAAAAAAATAAAAAAACTTAAAAAGAATGCTTGACAAATAAATGGAAGCATGTTAAAATATCTAAGCTGTCAAAAAATGATAGAATAAATCAAGTAAATAAAAAGTTAAAAAACTTTTAAAAAGTACTTGACAAACAAAAATGATTATGATAAAATAATCAAGCTGTTTCGAAAGGAACGCAATAACAACTGGATAGCAGTTGTTGAACATTGAAAACTGAACAGTGAAACAACCTTGAAATTCGTTTGAATTTTGCTTGATTAGTAAATCAAGACATGTTGGTATTTGAGGCCAACAAATAGAACTGTTTTGAATCATGGGATTTGAAACAACCCTAAATCAGTAAACGGATCAAAGATGACAATTAAGGCAAACTTAGATGTCAGCATTTGTTCTGAAGAGATTAAACTTTAATATGAGAGTTTGATCCTGGCTCAGGATGAACGCTGGCGGCGTGCTTAACACATGCAAGTCGAACGGAGTTTGCAAGCGGAAGCCTTCGGGTG
>JAQXNU010000184.1 GCA_029098165.1 Clostridiales bacterium | reverse complement strand
TAGTTATAAAACTGACAGTGACTGGTCATCCGGCAAAATCGAGTCGACTTTGGAAGAGATAAGTTTACGGGCTACTGTTATGCGCCATTCATTGATGCCTTAACGGATGACCGACAACAAATATTTATACGAGGTCGCCGCTATACAGCCCCGCCACTCACCTCCAGTGTTCTGTAGTGTGTCAGTCTTATAAGCAAAATATATCAGAAGGAAAATAGAATTAAAAGTGAAGGGCAGCCAACTTATTTCATGACGCATTGGTGCCTTTCGCAGAAAGGCGGATTATATTTATGAAACTAAAAATGAATAATATTCACAAATTTTATGGAGAAGGTGACAACCGTGTCGAAGTTCTACGAGGAATTGATTGTGAAGTAAAAGATGGAGAAATCTGTGTATTGCTTGGGCCATCCGGTTCTGGTAAATCAACACTTCTGAATATTATTGGTGGAATTGAATCCGCGGATGAAGGCTGCATTGACATTGGCGAGGATTGTACTTCGGATATGAGCGAAAAAGCTTTGACCCTTTACCGTCGTAATCATCTTGGCTTTGTTTTTCAATTTTATAATCTGATTCCGAATCTGACAGTGAAAGAAAATATAGAGGTATGTGCATATCTAAGTAAAAATGCATTAAATATTGATGAACTTTTGAAAACACTTGGACTTTATGAGCATCAGGACAAATTGCCTTCCCAGCTTTCTGGTGGACAACAGCAACGATGTGCTATTGGAAGAGCACTGGTTAAGAATCCATCGATTCTACTTTGTGATGAACCAACAGGGGCACTCGATTACAGTACTTCCAAGGAAATCTTAGCCTTGATTGAATTGATTAACCAGAAATATCATAACACAATCATCATTGTTACCCATAATAATGCAATCAAAGACATGGCTCACAGAGTATTAAAGATGCATGATGGTAAGATTGTGAAGAATTACATAAATGAAACGATAACTGCAGCAAAAGACTTAGAATGGTAGGTGGTGCTTTATGAGAAATCCATTAAATAAAAGACTTCCAAGAGAGTTTAAGAAAAATGCGGGAAAATACATTGGTATATTTTTGATTCTGATTACAACGATCATGCTAGGTTCTTCTTTTATCGTTACTATGGACAGTGCAATTACAACATTGGATCAAAATGATAAGGAGTGTAAAATTGAAGACGGACAATTCGAAACGGTGCCGCCAATCTCTGAGGATGCAAAGGAACAAATACGAAATCAAGGGGTAACACTTGTTGAAAATTATTACACCTCCATCAATAACTTCGATGAGAATGCAAAGCTTCTTGTTTTTAACCAAAGACAAGAATTGAACCTCCCTTCTGTATTTGAAGGAGAACTTCCTTCCAAGGAAAACGAAATTGCGATGGAGCGTCTATTTGCCAAAAATCGTGGAGTAAAAGTTGGTGATCAGATTAAACTAGGTGATATAGAATTTACGGTTACTGCTACGATTGCAGTTCCTGATTACAGTTCTCTCTTTAAAAGTAATCAAGATTTAATGATGAATACGACTGATTTTGGTATCTCATTGACAACCAAAGAAGGATTTCAAAAATTCCATACGGATACCCTTACCTACCGATACTCTTATCTCTTTAATACGACTTCGTTAAGCAATCAAGAGGAACGTGAGCTCATAGAAGAAATGCAAAAGATACTTGTATTGGATGGCGCACAAATACAATCTTTTCTAACCACTGAACAAAACCAGTGCATTACTTTTTTAAGAGAAGATATGGGGCAAGATGGTCCGATCATGAAAGTATTCATCTACCTGCTGATTATGATCATTGCATTTGTTTTTGCAATTCTGACCAATAATACAATCGAGTCAGAAGCTCCGATCATCGGAACTCTTCGTGCATCCGGATACACAAAGAAAGAAATCATCGTACATTATCTTTCTCCAACGATTATCGTGGCAATTGTGAGTTCCATTGTCGGTAATCTTTTGGGATATACCGTGATGGTGAAACCATTTGAGGACGTTTACTACACAACATATTGCGTGCCACCTATGGAGATTCACTTCAATCTAGGAGCATTTATCACGACAACGGTTGTACCGGTAGTTATTATGATCTTAATCAACTACTTCATGCTATACCATAAATTGTCCTTAACTCCGCTCAAGTTTTTAAGAAAGGATTTAAAAAAGAAACAGAAAAAAGCACTGAAACTTCCGAACTTCTCCTTTTTAACACGTTTCCGCTTACGAGTCCTTCTGCAAAACAAAGTCAACTATCTTATTTTATTTATTGGGGTATTTATCTCTAGTTTCCTATTGATGTTTGGACTTGGGTTAAAACCACTGATGGATAATTACGTCGATGAGATTGATGACTCTTTAACCTACGAATATCAATATATTCTAAAAGCTCCCGTAGAAGTTGAGGGTGGGGAGAAAATTCAGACGTATCCTTTAAAGACCTGGTTTGAATTAGGTAAAACTGATTTGAGCGTTACATTTATGGGCCTCGCCGAGGATAGTCAATTCTTTCAAAACATCGAATTGCCTGATAACAAGGATGAGATTTTAATCACAGAACCACTTGCAAAGAAAATGAATCTGAAAGTGGGGGATACACTTACTTTTCAGGATGAATACTATGACAAGGAGTATACTTTAAAAGTTTCTGCGATTAGCGAATATAAAGGTAGCCTTAACGCTTTTATGAAACGTGTCAATCTAAATGAATTGCTTGGAAATGAGGAGGATTCGTTTAACTCCTATCTTTCCAATGAAGAACTAGCAATCGACCAAAAGTATCTTGCAAAATATATTACGCGTTCCGATATGTTGGGTGCAGCCGAGCAGATGATGAGATCATTTGATGGGGTCATACAGATCATTAACATTTTCTCAGTGGCAATTTACATCATCTTAATGTACATTCTGACCAAGACAGTAATCGAAAAGAATGCACTTTCGATTTCATTTATGAAGGTATTTGGCTATGATAGTAAAGAGATTAATAGACTTTATCTAAAAGCAAATACAATTACGGTGATCGTATCACTTTTAATTTGTATCCCTGTGGAGATTCTATGTTTTAAATTGATTCTTGTATACCTTGCTAGCATGATCGAAGGATAC
>JAQXNU010000183.1 GCA_029098165.1 Clostridiales bacterium | reverse complement strand
CTTTCTACTTGGCCAACGTCCGGCCCATTTGTACCGGCAGCAAATTTCGATTTTTCTCTCCACCTTTCTCCTTGTTGCTTATTTCGATGTTTTTTTACAACTCTCTTTTTTTATGACATTTGGGAGCAATTATAGTATAATGAATTATCAGTACATATACATTTACAACTAGATAAACTTAAGGAGGAAATCATGGATATTGAGAAATTAATTAAAGAAATGACTCTGGAAGAGAAAGCAGGATTATGCTCTGGAGCTGATTTCTGGCATACCAAATCAGTTGAGCGTTTGGGCATACCAGCATTTATGGTATCCGATGGCCCTCACGGACTTCGTAAACAGGATTTAACCGATAATACAATGGGATTTAATGATAGTATTAAAGCCGTATGTTTTCCATGCGGATGTGCAACTGCATCATCCTTCAATCGGAAGATGATGTATCAGCTTGGTGATATATTAGGAAATGAGTGTCAGGCAGAAGATGTTTCCGTAATCTTGGGCCCAGCAGTTAATATCAAACGTTCTCCGCTTTGTGGACGCAACTTTGAATATTATTCAGAAGATCCTTATCTTGCTGGCGAGATGGCAGCCAACCAGATCAAAGGCGTTCAAAGCCATCATGTGGGAACAAGCATTAAGCATTTTTTTGCAAACAATCAGGAATATCGAAGAATGAGTTCTAGTTCTAATATGGATGAGAGAACTGCTCGTGAAATGTATATGCCAGCATTTGAAAATGCAGTAAAGAATGCAAAACCATGGACTGTAATGTGTTCCTATAATCGTATTAATGGTGTTTATGCGGCAGAGAATAAAAAGTATCTGACAGATGTATTACGTAAGGAGTGGGGATTCGACGGATTTGTTGTCAGTGACTGGGGTGCTATTAACAGTCGAGTGAGAGATCTGGTTGCGGGATGTGATCTTGAGATGCCAGCTTCCAATGGGCGTAATGATGCGAAGATCGTAGCAGCGGTACAGAATGGTGAGTTACCGATGGAAGTATTAGACGAAGCGGTTCGTAGAATCCTAACGGTATTAAATGAGTACGAACAAAACCGTGATAAGACGGCCAAGTTTGATCGAGATGCAGATCATGAGAGAGCGAGAAAAATGGCAGAGGAATGTATCGTTCTATTAAAGAATGAAGATATCTTACCTTTAAATCATGACGAATCCATTGCGTTCATCGGAAAATTCGCGAAAGTACCAAGATTCCAAGGCGGTGGAAGTTCCCATATCAATGCTAGTAAAGTAGAATCTGCATATGATTACTGTGCAGATGATAATATAAAATATGCTGATGGTTATGAATTGACGGATGATGAGATCCATGAAGATTTAATCGAAGAGGCAGTGAATATTGCAAAATCAGTGGATAAGGCGGTATTATTTGTCGGATTGCCGGATAGTTATGAGTCCGAAGGATTTGACCGTTCTCATATGGGACTGCCAGAAAGCCATAACGAATTAATTCGTGCAGTTGCTGGTGTCAATTCGAATACGGTAGTTGTGTTACATAATGGTTCTCCGGTGGAGATGCCTTGGATTGAGGAAGTGAAAGGAGTTGTTGAAACTTATCTGGGAGGACAGGCAGTTGGTGGAGCAACCGCCAAAGTGTTATTTGGCGAAGTCAATCCAAGTGGACATTTATCCGAAACTTTTCCGGTGAAGCTAGAAGACAATCCATCCTATCTATATTATTTAGGAGAAGGAGACCAGACGGAGTACCGTGAAGGAGTCTTCGTGGGATATCGATATTATGACACAAAGAAGATGGAGGTACGCTTCCCATTCGGTCATGGATTAAGCTATACAACTTTTACTTATTCAAATCTAAAAATTCAAAGACATGGAGACTTAAAACATAATCTTCATACCGTTTCCGTGGATATTAAAAACACTGGCTTAGTTGCTGGTAAGGCAGTACCTCAAGTGTATGTAGCACCACCAAAAGGAGATGCGATACGACCAATCCATGAGTTAAAAGGATTTGAAAAAGTGGAACTTGCACCTGGTGAGACTAAGACAGTTACCTTTGAATTGGATGCAAGATCCTTTGCTTATTATGATATGGATATTCATAACTGGTATGTGGAACCAGGGGTTTATACGATCGAAGTCGGTGAATCCTCCAGAGATATTCGCTGTACGTGCACGGTGAAACCACATTATGACTATCCTAAGAAAATAAGAATCACAGAAAATACAATCGTGTCAGATCTTTTAAAGATTCCAGAGGCAAATAAAATCATTGAAGAAGTTTTAAAAGCACAAGATGAGAATCTGAATGGCTCTGCGGATGCCGACTGTATGGGAACTAGTACTGCAGATATGATGATGGCGATGCTGTCCTATTCCCCACTCCGAAACTTTATTGGCAATACCTACGATATGGGGATGGAGGACTATGCTAAGAAACTGGAAGCATTGATCGAAGAATAAAGAGAAAAGGGGCTTTGAGAGTTTGTATGCATATCAATTCAATAAAGAAGTCTTGCAGAAATTGCGGTAATTTATACTCATAGAAAAAAGATAAGGAGAAAAAGTTTGAAAAAAGTGATCTTAAATACAAAACAATTATGCAAGACCTTCTCCAATGGCGGAGTACAGCAACACATTTTAAAAAAATTGGATGTTTCCATCTATGAAGGAGATTTCACCATTATTATGGGAGCTTCCGAAGCTGGTAAATCAACTTCGCTTTATGCATAGTCTGGTATGGATAAACCAACCATTGGGAAAATTGATTTCTTAGGACAAGAGATTTCTAAGTTTACGGATGATCAACTCGCAGTCTTTCGAAGAAAAAATTGTGGATTTGTTTTTCAACAGATTTATATCATGGATAAGATGAGTCTGATGTCCAATGGAAAACAGAATATTTTACTTGCATGTGTAACAATGATCGTTACGTTTATAATAGTAGCTATTGTACTTTATATGATTATTAAAACAGTAATCACAAGAAAGAAAGTGGATTTTGGTATTCTAAAAGCAGTTGGCTATACGACAAAACAGTTAAAATATCAGATGGCATTAAGTCTAGCTCCTGTGGTATTCATTGGAGCAACCCTAGGTGGTGTTTTCAGCTTCATCTTTATGAATGAATTGATTGGTATACTATTTCAGGTTATTGGTATTATGAAACTTGCTTTTGTGGTTCCATTGATACTTGTTCTTGGAGTAGTGATAGTCATCGTAGTGATTGCATTCTTACTAGCTGTGGCCTTATCTGGACGCATTCGAAAGATATCTGCATATTCCTTAATGAAAGATTAATGTAATTCATTATATCTGTACCTTTTAAAAAGAGCTTCTTAAAGTGGATCTTTTATTAGCCATTTTAAGAAGCTCTTTTTCGTCAAAGGACTAGAGAATAATTGTGTTCAAATGCTGTTTGTGTAGACACGAACGTTGAGTGAAAAAATATTCTAGCAATAATGGAAAGCAAACTTGACATGTGAAGTTGACAGTGCTATATTATAGATGGAAAGCATACTTTCCATTGGCGCATATGTGATTGCTGGAATCTGCTTGGTCAAGTCGTAAGGCGTAGCTAAAAAGTAAGAAATACGATAGATAGTACAGGAGGTAGATATGAAAAACAGGTTAGAAGAACTGCGAAAGCAGCGTGGTATCAAGCAGGAAGAACTTGCTGCGATTCTTGAAGTATCACGGCAGACAATTGGTTCATTAGAGAACGGAAGATATAATCCATCAATCTTATTAGCATTTAAGATTGCGAAGTTTTTTGACAAGAGCATTGAAGAAATCTTTATCTATGAGGAGGAATTGAGTGATGAATCGAAAAATAATTAGCTGGATTATGTTAGTTTTAGGTGGAATAGCTGCGATAGCAGGCATGGTTGTCCCATCCTTGGAGAAAAGATATGGTGGAGCAATCTTTGGAATAGGATTTACCGTATTCTTTTTTGGTTTAGATTATCTAGTTAACAGACGTTATGATCAAAAGCATCCAAAAGAAGCGAAACAGAAACAGATTGAAATTGAGGACGAACGTAACAAAGCAATTCGTTTCAGAGCAAAAGCAGTATCTGGAGATGTCGTTCAATGGCTTATTATGGCAGCAGCATATTGTAATATAATTGCGGACGGAGCGCTTTGGCTGACTTTATTAATGGTCGGTATTTTTACATTACGATCCATACTTGATTTTGTGTTACGTGCAAAGTATGAAAAGACGATGTAATAGGATGTAAGAAGACTCCAGTTTTAATCTAATTATAATTTATCTGAATAATGAAATTGGTAAAAAACTAATGCAATATTTTGACGAGTATGCTACAATAATAGGTCGTAAGACCTATCAAAGGAGTCAAGAATGGATCAAACCCAAAGAAAAGAATATCGGTGTAAACCTAACGATATTATGGAACAAATGATAAATTTCCGTTTTTCGAATCCAGAATTATTACTAACGTTTGGTGAAGAATTATTGCAATTAGGAGAGCTGCATAAAGATAATTACCTAAAAGCTTTTGCTTACTTTTACAGCTCCTTTTTTACCCTAATTAGGGTTTTTTCTTCACTTCGTCCTTAATAAAGCATCCTGCAATTACAAAGAACAGACCAAAGCCACCTAAGATATAGGAAAAAGTAGCTTTACTGATAATTGCAATGATAATGCTAAAAAGTAGAATCGCAAATCCTGTGATAATGATTTTTTTATTAAGAGTATCTGGCATATAACTCACTCCTTTGACGATGTAATAATAAACATAAGGGTGTATGTACATGTATTCATTTACTTATCATCTTTACTACCTTTAAATAATACTTTGGCAATTAAACCTAATCCTGAACAGATTAAAACTAGCATAAGAAGATAGGTGAATAAACTTTGCTGAACAAGAGTAAATTTGGTATTTACAACAACGGCACCAATAATAAATAAAATACCTAATATCATGATAATCTTTGGTACAATCGATTTGCTATCAAAAAAACTCCAAACGACACCGATTAGGAATGGGACGACAACAAGTCCACCATTGATCTGAACATCACCGAAACGATATCCAAATCCGGTGGAAACATTCACTTGAGAACAAAACCAAAAGAGCCCAAGACCAAATAAAACTATACCTGCAAGAAACTGTAACAGTAAGTTTTCTTTCTTCATATATACTTTTTCCTTCCTTGTCATATATTTAATAAGAGTAAAAAGTTAGATAGTGCAAACGTTTTTGAGATAAAATAGTAGAAAAATTCCAATTATTATGGTACAATATTTGATGACCAAGAAAAACAAAAAAACAAGAAAATAAAATCTAGACTTTTCATAACACTATCCAAAGATACATAAATAATATAACAACATTGATAAGTTATTATCATTTTATACTGTCTATTATAGTAGAAAAGCTAAAAAATGACAACAATAACATGAAAATAATAGTAATAAATCCACGTTGACGAGACTAAGGAAGGAGGAAGTAGATGCCAATACATCTTTTAGTCGTAACGGTGATCATGATTGCTTGTATCATCTGTAATAAAGTATCTTGTAAATTAGGTATTCCGATGTTACTAGCATTTATTTTGCTAGGTATGATCTTCGGGTCAGATGGAATCATGAAGATTCCTTTTGATAATTATGTAGATGCAGAAAAGATCTGTTCGATTGCACTGATATTTATCATGTTTTATGGTGGATTCGGAACCAAGTGGAGTGAAGCGAGGACAGTGGCAGGAAAGGCGATTCTATTATCTACTTTAGGCGTTTTTATGACAGCTCTTTTAACCGGTTTCTTCTGTTACTATGTATTAAAGATTTCTTTATTGGAAAGTCTTTTGATCGGTTCTGTTATTAGTTCCACGGACGCAGCCTCCGTATTTGCAATTCTTCGTTCCAAACGTTTAAATCTTAAGTATAATACTGCATCCTTATTGGAAGTAGAAAGTGGTAGTAATGATCCAACTTCTTATATGTTAACCGTGATCATACTAGCGCTAATGCAGGGGCAAGCAAGTGTACCACAGTTTTTGTATATGATGTTTGCACAGATTGTCTATGGTGTTGCCTTTGGACTTGTTATTGCATTCATCGCGAGTTTTATCATGACTCACTTTCATTTTACGACACCAGGATTTGACGCGATCTTTGTTGTTACGGTTGCACTACTTGCTTATGCGGTACCAGCTATTTTCATGGGGAATGGTTATCTAAGTACCTATATCGTCGGAATTATCCTGGGGAATCGTCCATTAAAGAATAAAGAGTCCTTGGTACATTTCTTTGATGGAATGACAGGATTATTACAGATGTTGATTTTTTTCCTTCTTGGGTTATTATCGTTTCCATCTAAGCTGATTTATGTCATTCCAATGGCGTTAGCAATCGCGTTGTTTATGACATTGATCGCTCGACCTCTGACAATAAGTTTATTTCTAACAGAATATCGCTTGCTTCGGAGAAAAAAAAGCCAAGAGAAGAAAACTACTAAGATTAATCAAATTGCACTAGTTTCCTTGGCAGGACTTCGAGGGGCGTCCTCTATCGTATTCGCCATAATGGTTACGACGAGTAACGCAGTTGTTAAAAATGATATCTTCCACATCGTTTTTTGTATTGTACTCTTTTCCATCTTAGTGCAGGGATCACTACTTCCAATAGCAGCACATAAATGGAATATGATCGATGACCGTGTAGATGTCTTTAAAACATTTAACGACTATGTCGAAGAAGTACCAGTACAGTTCATTCAGTTCACAATGAATTCCACTCATCCTTGGTGTAATCGTCCCATTCGAGAAGTACTTCTTCCGCCGGATACACTGTTTGTATTATTGCAACGCAATAACATCAACATCGTACCAAATGGAGAAACGATTATTCAAGAATCTGACGTCTTAGTCCTCTCAGCCAAAGTCCTAGACGGCGCCGAAGGGATGAAACTTTCGGAGATTATCATCCATAAAGACCATGACTGGATCACCAAACAAATCTGTGAACTCCCGCTCTCCAACGATAAACTGATCATAATGATTCAACGCTCGGAAGAACTCATCATACCTAACGGAAGCACCCGCGTAGCCGAAGGGGATATCCTAGTCATCAGTGAGATTGATACATAAGAAGCTAAAGAATATAGCTACTAATAGGAAACTAACTACCATATACAATCCAAAAATTTCGCCCTGAAAAAACGAAGGGGCAGTTGCAAAGTACAATATTGTAGATGAAAGGATTTCCAGTATGTATTCTATTTTTCGTTACTGTTCACAAAATTGTATGATTGGCGCAAACACTGGTCTTGTGTTTAGCGAAAAGCATACAAATTTGTGAACTGTAGAGAAAACGAGAATACATTGGAAACCTTTCATCGGAGATATTGTACTTTGCAACTGCCCCGGCCCTCTTCACGGACGGAAATTTTGGATAATGTACTTCACTTCGTCACGATGTTCATGTTTGATCAAGTCCATCATCTTTTGCATATATTCTTTCTTAAAATCAGGAGTGAAGGTTCCATTACCTAGACGAGCAAAGCATTCTTCAATTAGTTCCGTTGCCTTTGCTTGATTCTTCTCCTCAACTCTTTCCATAATATAAACATAGAAGCGCTGTTGTTGTTCTGTCATACCAAATCTCCTATCTAAAGTGTGCTTCTATTATTTATGTACATTGTAACAATATTTATGCAGAAATCACGTTTTTGTTAGCAACTTCTTCACTCTGAAATAGCTTTTTCCATAGAAGAATGCAATAAATAACGAGAATGACCACATGGCATGCATAAAGGGTAATGGAGAAAGAGTTCACTATTTCAGTTTGTATATATCCAAAGAAATCGTGGAGAAAATGAAGGATTACAATTGGATAGATACTTTTCGATAAAAGGTAAATCTCCGCAAAAACGATACCAAAGGTAAATGCCCAAAAAACTTGTAGAATAGTAAGAAATACATTTTGCCCACCAAAACAATTCGCTAGATGACCTAAGCCAAAAAAGATGGAAGAGATTAGAATCGCTTTTTTTGTGCCAAAGGAAAGCAATTCTTTAAATAACATATGTTATATAACAAGCGTTATTTTACATCCGCTATATGGTAAAGTAAATAGGGTTTATAAAATATTTTTCTTTGGTATAGCTTTTTTCCAATATGCAGAAACTATGCAATATCATTGTAGTTTGGAGGCAGTTATGAAAGATCAATATAAAGAGATTTACAAGAGGCTAGTTGATGCTTACTATTCGGGAAAGTTTGAAGATGTGTTTCTATCAATATTAAATGAGGAATTCGAATCAAAACAACAGGCAAGACAGATTATGGCGATTCTCTGTGGCGTTGATGAGGTAGAAGCTGAGAGTGATTTTGATTTTATGCAAAAGGTGATTCAATCAATCGTTAACCATAGAGTACGAGAAAAAATTATCAATAAAATCAATGCCTGTAGCCAGGACTGTGAAGGGGAGGAAAAAGGAAAAACGAAATGTATGGAAGTGTGTCCACTGGATGCAATTATGAAAGATCCAGTGACGAATGATAAGTTTATCGATTCAGATAAATGTGTAACTTGTGGACGTTGTATCACTGTTTGTGAGAACCATAATTTTATGGACACTCCACAGTTCTTCCCATTTGCAAGTATATTAAAAGAAGATATCGTTATGGCAATTGTGGCGCCTGCAATTGCTGGTCAGTTTGGAAAAGATGTGACGTTAGATCAGCTTCGTGAAGCATTTGTTAAAGTTGGTTTCACAGATATGATTGAAGTTGCAATGGCAGCCGATGTTCTTAGCTATAAGGAAGCAATGGAGTTTGATAAACACGTCAATCATAAAGGCGATTTTATGATTACATCCTGCTGCTGTCCGGTATGGGTAACATTAATGAAGAAAGTATATAATGACTTGATCCCTGATTTTTCTCCATCAGTATCCCCTATGATTGCAATGGGTAAAATTATTAAGCATATGACACCGGAAGCGAAAGTTATCTTTGTCGGCCCTTGTGTAGCTAAGAAGGCAGAAGCAAAGGAAGAAGATTTAAAAGGTGTCATCGATTATGTGCTGACATTTGAAGAATTAAAACTAGTGTTTGAAGCATTAAATATTGAACCTGCGACCTTAAAGGGAGTGCCTGCAGTCGATTACGCATCAACAGGCGGACGTTTGTATGCACGTTCCGGTGGCGTTTCTCAGGCAGTTTTTGATATCATCGACCAGATGTTTCCTGAAAAACGTAAGCTGTTTAAGTCAAAGCATGTGAGTGGTGTGAAGGAATGCCGAGCTATGTTAGATCAGCTTCAGAATGGAGAAAATCGAGCAAGTTTCATCGAAGGAATGGGCTGTGTTGGTGGCTGTGTTGGTGGACCCAAAGCACTCATTGATAAGGAACAGGGCAAGATTGCTGCAGATGAAGTTGCATATGACTCCGCAATTCGTATTCCTGTAAATTCAGAAGTATTAGAAGAAACGTTGAAACAGTTAGGATTTACCGACAGAGAACAGTTAATGGAAAATAGCAGTATGTTTGAACGTAAATTTGAATAAATAAATAAATCTTCCTTTGTTGGAACTTATGATATTTTGCATCGTCTAATGAATATAGTTCCATGCGAAGGGAGATTTTTTATGCATAAATTTTTTAGAAATAAGATAATCCGTATTATAACATTAGCAAGTTTATCGCTTTCACTCATTGGTTGCGCCATGATGGATGAATTAGAAGAAATTGAGTTGAAGTTTAATCGTCCATTTTTGTATCAGGTCGTTTCGTCAAATAACATTCCTCTCTTTACAGGGATCGTAAGTAATCCTACAATGAAATGATTCTATCTAACAGCCATAGCTCCAAAAAAAACTTTACAAATCCTATAAAGTATTTTATCATTAGAATATATGTGAATTATCATTATTTTTTACTTCATACATAATAAATTAATAGAATGGGATGCGAAAGAAGAGGTTACAGGGGGCTGATAAAATGGGCTTTTTTAAAGATCTTAAGCAAGATTCAAACAAAGCAAATGATGAAGCTGCAAATATAGATACTTCAGAAGAAGTAAAGGAAAGCAAGAATGATGCAGAAAATGATTTAGACGAGGATATGTATAAAGACATCTTGGCTGCGGCTGAAGAAATCTTAACAGAGGATGAGGAGAAATCCACAGACGAAGAGAACTCCACTTTGGAGAAAGCATCCTTACAAAATGATTCTTCAAAAGGAGAGTCATCACAAAAAACAGAAACTTCTCAGAAGGAAGCAAAGAACGAGAAATCTTTAGACAAACAGAATAAAGGTAAGAGTGAAAAAGAGGAAAAGGTGGAGAATACTATGGTTGACTATGATGAAAATGCAGTAGATTCAGAAATCTTGGATACGTTGTTAAAGGATGAGGACAACGCTGAAAAAACAGAGAAAGTTGAAACTGCTAAGCCTCAATCTCCAGCGAAAGAGTTAACTGCTGAGGATAAAGAAGCGGTAACAGTCATTACCAAGGGGACAACGATTAATGGTAGCATTACCTCAGATTGTTCTTTAGATATTATGGGAACAATTAATGGAGACATCGATTGTGCGGGAAAGCTCTCCATTACTGGTAAAGTAGTTGGTAATTCTATGGCAAATGAAGTTTATGTCAACACCGATCGTTTGCAAGGTAGTATCAGCAGTGAGGGCAGTGTAAAGATTGCAGAAGGAACTGTTGTTATTGGTGATATTACAGCAACTTCTGGCGTCTTTGCAGGTGCTGTAAAAGGTGAAATCGATGTAACAGGACCAGTTGTCATAGATTCTACAGCAGTCATCAAAGGTAATGTCAAAGCCAAATCAGTTCAGATGAATAATGGTGCTGTTTTGGAAGGATTCTGCTCCTTAACATACTCTGACGTTGTTATTGATGATATTTTTGAGTAGAAATTACAGAAAAAGTGTGTTAAAATTTCTTGGACAAAAAAATGAGAGGTAGTTAATAATGAAAACCTATAATAGAGTATTGCTTAAATTAAGTGGTGAAGCATTAGCAGGTGATAAGAAAACTGGATTTGATGAAGCTACCTGTATCGAAGTAGGAAAACAGGTAAAATCATTAGTTGACGATGGAATTGAAGTTGCAATCGTAATTGGCGGTGGTAACTTCTGGAGAGGTAGAACTTCAGAGACTATCGATCGTACAAAAGCAGATCAGATTGGTATGTTAGCTACCGTAATGAACTGTATTTATGTATCTGATATCTTCCGCTTTGTTGGTATGGAAACAGCAATTTTCACACCATTTGCATGTGGAAGTATGACAGAGTTATTCTCTAAGGATAAAGCCGTTGAGTGCTTAAAGGCTGGAAAAGTCATTTTCTTAGCTGGAGGTACAGGACATCCTTATTTTTCAACAGATACAGCAACTGCACTACGAGCAATTGAATTAGAGACGGATGTAATCTTAATGGCTCGTGCCGTGGATGGGGTTTATGACAGTGACCCTAAGAAGAATCCTGATGCTAAGAAATATGAATCAGTATCTTATCAGGTATTACTTGACAAAAAACTGGCAATCATGGATTTAACAGCAACTGTTATGTGCATGGAGAATAAGAAACCTTGCTTAGTATTCTCATTAAATGAGGAAAACAGCATTGTAAATAATGTGAAGGGTGCCTGCACAGGTACAGTAGTCACACCGTAAAGAAATTTTGGAGGTATTGTTATGAATGAGAGAGTAAAACCATTTGAGGTTAAAATGGAGAAATCCTTAGATTCTTTAAGAGAGGAATACGTAAGCATTCGTGCAGGTCGTGCGAATCCACACGTATTAGATAAATTAAGAGTTGATTATTATGGAACACCAAGTCCACTTCAGCAGGTTGCTAACGTAAGTGTACCAGAACCAAGAATCATTCAGATTCAGCCATGGGAAACAAAATTAATCAAAGATATTGAAAAAGCAATTTTAACATCTGATTTAGGATTAACACCAAGTAATGATGGTAAAGTAATCCGTTTAATCTTCCCTGAATTAACTGAGGAAAGACGTAAAGATTTGGTAAAAGATGTTAAGAAGAAAGCTGAATCAGCAAAAGTTGCAATCCGTAACATCCGTCGTGATGCTAACGATGCAATTAAGAAGGCTGCTAAGGCAAATGAAATCTCTGAAGATGAGCAGAAACAGATCGAAGATGAGATTCAGAAAGTTACGGACAAATTCGTAGTAGAAATTGATAAAGCAATGGAAGCTAAGTCCAAAGAAATCTTAACAGTATAATAAAAAATTAGAGGGTGTTGAAGATTCATCGCATGAGTTCGCATGAATTTCGCAACACCCTCATTGGCATTAGAAAGGTATGCGATATGGAAGAGAAGGAATATAAAATCCCGCAACACATTGCAATCATTATGGATGGAAATGGTCGTTGGGCTAAGAAAAAGCACATGCCTCGAAACTTTGGCCATTCCAAAGGAAGTCAAGTAGTTGAAAAAATCGGTAAAGCAGCTTATGACATGGGAGTAAAATATGTAACCGTGTATGCATTCTCAACGGAAAACTGGTCTAGACCACAGGAAGAAGTCAATAAGTTGATGGAATTACTACATGATTATATGAAAGACTGTGTGAAAAAGAGTAAAAGAGATAATATGAGAGTTCGTGTGATTGGAGATATTACTCGTTTGGATGAAGAACTCCAAAAAAGTATCATAGAACTTGAAGAAATATCAAAAGATAATACAGGATTGAATTTTCAAGTAGCCTTAAATTATGGTGGACGTGATGAGATTACTCGTGCAATGCGAAAGATTGCAGCAAAAGTAGCAAATGGCATCTTAAAACCTGAGGAAATCACAGAAGAAGTAGTTGCCAATCATCTTGATACAGCAAGCATTCCTGATCCTGACCTGTTGATCCGTACAAGTGGAGAACAGCGTTTGTCGAATTATTTACCTTGGCAGTTAGCATATACAGAGTTTTACTTTACGGATGTGTTATGGCCAGATTTTGATAAAAAAGAACTTCAAAAAGCGATTGATTACTATAATGGAAGAGAGCGAAGATTTGGAGGAGTCTGATGAAAGATACGTCATTTTGGATACGTTTTCGTAGTTCAGTCATATTAATGTGCATTACGATCGCTGCAATGGTTTTGGGCGGTGAAGTACTGTTCTTCATTCTTTTTGGTATTTCCTGTATTGGCTTGATGGAACTATATCGTGTTCTGAACATACAAAAGAGTGCATTTGCAGTGATCGGTTATCTTGCATGTACAGGCTATTATGCTTTGATTTATTTTAATAAAGTAGAAGCAATATTTCCATATTGTGTTGGATTTTTACTAGTTGTTATGGCAGTTTATGTGTTTTCTTTCCCGAAATATAATTCAGAACAAGCAACTTTAACCTTTTTTGGACTGTTTTATGTAGCAATTATGCTATCCTTTATCTACCGAATCCGTATAATGGAAGGTGGAGCGTTTATCGTATGGTTAGCATTTATCGGTTCTTGGGGATCGGATACGTGTGCTTATTTGGTAGGAAGAAAGATTGGAAAACATAAGATGGCGCCAGTGTTAAGTCCAAAGAAATCGGTGGAAGGTTTATTTGGTGGAATCTTAGGTGCAGCATTGATTGGATTTATCTATGCAACTTGTTTAAAGCAATATATTACCGGATTTGCAAATCCACAGTTAAGCTTTGCAATCATTGGTGGATGTTCCGCAATCATCTCACAGATTGGGGATCTGGCTGCTTCTGCAATTAAGAGAAATCATGAGATCAAGGATTACGGAAAATTAATTCCAGGTCATGGCGGTATCTTAGACCGTTTTGACAGTTTGATCTTTACAGCACCGATTGTTTTTTATTTAGCTACAATTTTATAATTTTTTAGGAGTCAACATGAAGACAATATCTATATTGGGTTCTACTGGATCCATAGGAACTCAGACACTGGAAGTAGTTCGAGAAAACACGGATCTTAAAGTTGCAGCAATTGCTGCATTACAAAATATTACATTGTTAGAAGAACAGGCGAGAGAGTTTCAGCCGGAAATGGTATGCGTTTACGATGCTACACGTGCAAAAGAATTATCTGTAAAATTAGCCGATACCAACATAAAAGTTGTTACTGGTATGGAAGGCTTAATTGAGTGTGCGACAATCGCTTCTGCCTCTTTAGTTGTGAGTGCAGTTGTTGGTATGATTGGAATTCAGCCAGTCATTGAAGCGATTAAAGCAAAAAAAGATATTGCATTTGCCAATAAAGAAACTTTAGTTACTGCTGGTCATATTATCATGCCATTAGTAAAGGAGCATCAAGTATCTTTATTGCCAGTCGATTCAGAACATTCTGCAATCTTTCAGGCATTACAGGGAAACCAAGGTTCTGAAATTTCAAAGCTCATCCTAACAGCATCTGGCGGTCCATTCCGAGGAAGAAAAAGAGAAGAACTAAAGAATATTCAGGTAGAAGATGCGCTGAAACATCCAAACTGGTCGATGGGAAGAAAGATTACGATTGATTCTGCAACGATGGTAAATAAAGGTCTGGAAGTTATGGAAGCACATTGGTTGTTTGATGTACCAGTGGACCAGATTGAAGTTGTTATTCAACCTCAGAGTATTATTCATTCAGCAGTGGAATATGTAGATGGTGGTATCATTGCTCAGATGGGAACACCTGATATGAAACTTCCAATCCAGTATGCAATCTATTATCCAGAAGCAAGAAGATTTCTTCCAGGAAAACGTGTGAACTTCTTTGAACTTGGTTCCATTACATTTGAAAAGCCAGATTTATTCAATTTCCCAGGCTTGAAAATGGCATATGAGGTAATGAAAGTTGGTCACAGCCTTCCTACCGTTTATAATGCAGCAAATGAGCGTGCCGTAGCGAAGTTTTTAAACCGAGAAATTTCTTATCTTGCAATTACGGATTTGATTCAGCATGCCGTTGAAACTCATACATTGGTTCAAAATCCTAGTGTTTCTCAAATTCTGAATATAGAACAGGAAACATATGATATAATAGAGAAAGAATGTGCAAAGCACGTTCGATAAGTTTGGAGAAAGGAACTAAATATATATGAAGATTGTAGTAGCTTTATTAATATTCGGTCTCATTGTAATGATCCATGAACTTGGTCATTTCTTATTGGCGAAGAAAAATGGAATTACCGTTACGGAATTCTCCATTGGAATGGGCCCGAGATTATTTAGCTTTATGAAAGGCGGTACACGTTATTCATTAAAGCTGTTTCCAATCGGTGGTTCCTGCGCTATGGGAGAGGATGACCCAGAAAATACAGATGAAGGTAATTTTAATAATAAAAATGTCTGGGCAAGAATTTCTACCATTTTTGCTGGCCCATTTTTTAACTTTGTGTTAGCCTTTCTTTTATCTTTGATTGTCGTTGGAATCGTAGGCTATGATCCGGCGGAGATTATGGTAGTTCCAGAGGGGAGCAATGCTGAAAGCTCTGGATTACAAGTTGGCGATGTGATTACCGAGATTGATGGGAAGAATGTTGTATTTTCTCGAGATGTTTATTTGTATACAGAGATGATGGGAGTTTCCAAGAAACCATTTACGATTAAAGTAAAACGTAATGGAAAAGAAGAAACAATCGAATACACACCAGCGTATACGAAGAAATATATGCTTGGATTTTATTATGATCCAAAAACTAGTGTCGTTTCTTCTGTAACACGAGGCGGAGCAATGGAAGAAGCAGGTGTCGTAGCCAATGATACGATAACAAAAATCAACGGAGTCGAAGTTAATGCAGCATATACATTAAGTGACTATTTGGAAGATCATCCTTTGGATGGTGATGTGGAGAATGTAATTGAATACAAACATAACGGCAATATCAAAACTGCAAAACTGACTCCTAGAATGACAGAAATATACGATCTTGATTTTGGTTATAATATTGGTTATACAAAAACTGGTTTCTGGAGTACGATCCGTTACAGTTTCAGTAACGTTCGCTATTGGATCGAAGCTACGGTTCGAAGTCTTGGTCAGTTAGTAACTGGTAAACTAAGTACGAGAGATCTTGGAGGTCCAGTTCGTATTGTCGATGAACTTGGTTCTGTTGTTGATCAAAAGCAAGAGATTGGTCTTAAGAATGTAATTTTACAATTACTTGAATGGGCAATCTTATTAAGTGCCAACCTTGGTGTTATGAACTTAATCCCACTTCCAGCGTTAGATGGTGGTCGATTGTTCTTCTTGTTTGTGGAAGCAGTTCGTGGGAAACCAATCAGCCGTGAAAAAGAAGGTTATGTCCATGGTATCGGGTTCATCTTATTGATGGTCTTAATGGTATTTATATTCTTTAACGATATTAAGAATATTTTCTTCTAGGAGATTGATTCTCCTTATAATTTTTAGGATAATCAAAGTCCTTGAGGGGTTTTCAAAACTTGTTGAGGTCTTTAAGAAAGGGTCTGGTGTGAAAGCCAGATCCTTTTATATATTATATTAGCAAATTTCCAAACTTTCACAACAAAGATTTACTTTATTTTCCTATATACATATAATTACAATATAAGTGTAAAAGTTCTAAAAATATACATAGTAAGAAAGTAAAAACCAAAAACATGTGTATTAAGGGGTGCATTAAGGGATCAAGTAATTATATGAAATAAGGGAGTAGTTATATGGCAACAATTACATTATACTCGAACAAGATAAGTCAGATGCCGGGTTTTTTAAAGGAAACTAAACAAATCAGTCAGTAGTTTAAAATCGGAATTATTAGCATTCAAAACAAAGACAATGGCAGTGAACAAAAATATCTGTGATTTGGATGATGTAATCAGTACAATTCAGGCATCTACCAGCGTACAAGAAGAAAAAGTAGTATCTATAGAAAATGTGAATAGTAATATTGAACAGTTTGTAGAAGATACGAATGCTATTGATGGCAAGGTAGTGGATTTAGTAGATAAACGAAAAGATGATTTC
>JAQXNU010000182.1 GCA_029098165.1 Clostridiales bacterium | reverse complement strand
ACTTTGAAAGATACGACTGAAGTGATACTTGGAAAACCCTGCGATATTCGAAAGTTGTTCTAACGATAATCTTTCTGAGTAATGCTGCTCTATATAATCTTGTACTTTATGAATTCTGCGTATGTATTCTTCCGTGCAGTTATGATCTGACATGCGGTTTCCCCCTCTCTAATTATCTTTTGTATCAAATAAATTAAGTATTCCACTTAATTCTTATCATAACAATCATTTTTACTCTTGTATAGATATTCCTTTGTTTTTTCCTATTCTAAGCAAGGGTTTATATAAAAAAGGATTGTTGCACTTTTCTCCAACAATCCCTTTCAAAATATACTGTTAATCTTTATTCTTTTTGTCCGAACACGATTTTCTTTTTGCACTCACTGCAGGTAACATTATGAATACAAATGATTCCTCCACAATCAGGGCATCTCCATTCCTTACAAAGCTTATCAATTAGCTCCTCTTTTCCTTTTCCATCACGAAAACTTCACAAGGTTCATTGCTTTCACAATAATGACGTCGTAACATACAATTCGAGCCACAAGGAGTAAGTAGAAGGTCCGGAATTGTATACGGCATTTTCATCGATATACTCACTTCTATAAGTTCTCTACTGCTGCACGTTCGATCTCAAGACCTTTAGCGTAACGTTTCATGAACTCATTAAATCCTTTCACATCACTGGCAACAGGTGCAAGTTTACTTCCTAACTGTCCAGCAAATACATGCTCGGATAAGAAGTGATCCAAAGTCTCGCCCTCTTCTTTATGAATCATATAAGAAGCAAGTAATGCGATACCCCAAGCTCCGCCTTCACCTGCTGTTTCCATTACGGTTACTGGAACATCGATTGCTGCTGCCATAATCTGCTGGCCAACACCTTTGGTCTTAAATAATCCACCATGTCCAAAGATTTCATCTAATTGTACCTTTTCCTCTTTCAATAAGATATCCAAACCAGTCTTTAACGCACCTAATGCAGTGAATAAATGTACTCTCATAAAGTTTGCAAGGTCAAATTTGCTTTCTGGGGTACGAACAAATAATGGACGTCCCTCTTCAAACTTGGTAATATGCTCACCTGAGAAATAGTTATAAGCTAACAGACCGCCGCAGTCGTCATCTCCTTGTAATGCTTTATTATATAAAACGGAGAATAACTTGGTCATATCCACCGTTACACCATAACTTTCTAACATCTCTTTAAATAAGTTAACCCAAGCATTTAAGTCGGAAGTACAGTTATTGCAGTGTACCATAGCAACTAAATTACCGGTAGGTGTTGTAACAAGATCGATTTCTTCATAAACTTTCGATAATTCTTTCTCTAATACAACCATAGCAAATACAGAGGTTCCTGCAGAAACATTACCGGTACGTTTTGCAACACTATTAGTTGCTGCCATACCAGTTCCAGCATCGCCTTCTGGAGGACACAATGGAATACCGGCTTTTAGATTACCAGATGGATCTAGAAGTTTAGCTCCTTCTTCAGTCAATGTTCCAGCATTGTCTCCTGCAACTAAAACCTCTGGTAAGATATCTGTTAACTTCCAAGTAAAGTTCTTGTCAGAAACCAATTGATTAAATTGTTCAATCATATGTACATTAAATTTCTTCGTCTGGATATCAATCGGGAACATACCAGAAGCTTCACCAACACCTAATACCTTCTGTCCTGTCAGTTTCCAGTGAATATAACCAGCTAATGTTGTCATAAACTTAATATCTTTTACATGTGGCTCTTTATTTAAGATGGCCTGAAATAAATGCGCGATGCTCCAGCGCTGAGGAATGTGATACTGAAATGTCTTCGTTAACTGTTCCGAAGCTTCTTCCGTGATTGTATTTCTCCAAGTACGGAAAGGAACTAATAGTTCATCCTTTTCATCAAAGGCCATATATCCATGCATCATAGCACTAAAACCAATCGCACCAATCGTTGTTATAGTCTCACCGTAAACCTCTTTTACTTCCTGAGCCATTCTTTGATAACTTGCCTGTACACCCTTCCATACATCAGCGATGTCATAAGTCCAGATATTATCAACATATTTATTTTCCCAATCGAAACTTCCTGAAGCTATAGGGACATTGTTCTCATTTACTAATACTGCTTTAATACGTGTCGAACCCAACTCAATACCAAGCGCTGTCTTACCAGCAGCAATTGCACTTTTATTTAATTCCATTGTTGCATCCATGTGATATCCTCCTATTAAAATATACCATTAATTATACAAACATTTCAGGAAAGAAACAACTGTCCTTTTCCACAATCTTTCAGATGTCATGGATTGCCTTTTCCATGCAGATATATCCATATAGTCTTTCCTCATATGAAGCTTGATTACGCTTTTAACTTGTTTAATATCCTATTTATACGTTCGGTACAGTCAGCCTCTCGAACTTTGGCACATCGCCAACTATCAGAAAGTGGGAAATAAACTTTATCATTCACAACGTATGTACTTATTTCTCCTGTACGCTGTATTTTCCATTCTCACATTTTAAAAAGGAGAAGGCACAATGCGGGTCATTTGTATATCCATTCTCAGAAAATATATGATAATTAACCGCTTTATAAGATCCGATAAACATTAACCGCTGTACTACATCCAAAAACGATGTCTTACCATTCTTCGCCGAAGTCATATAATTTGTTATATTCTTCGCACTCAACTTTTCCCCTTGAATACTTCTGATTTTATCAACCGCCATTCCATCTGCCCCATTGATTGTTATCGCTTCACATCCACTGATTAATGAAACCTCCGTTGCCAATGCGCCTCCCAGAGAATGTCCGGTAAGTAATATACTATAAGATTGATTTTTGACTTCATCCGATTCCATCACCGTTTTCATCAGTTCAAACGCCATTTTTTCCTGTTTTGATAACCCAGGGACAAGTGCAAATCCCACGCATGCTACAACATCAGTAAAAGATACCGTTCCCGAATACGATATCCAAATGCATTTATTCTCATCATCACAAAAAGCTGCACCGTAGAAACCGCATCTCTTATTGGTCAAATCCGTAAGAAACCTATAATTGCCGACATAGTTGCTAACAAAATCTGCTGTGTTGATTACTGCAGTTGTTGGATCTGCTTTATTTAATCTTTTCAATCCAAAATTCTCAATTATAATTCCCAAAGTATTCTTCTCAAGAATCTCTCGTACGGTACCGACCTTATCCTCAGCGTCTTCGCACCCGTACACTAAATAACTCAGCGAAATGGCCTTCATAGCTTTCTCTTCTTCTGAATATGTAATCGGTGCTTCTATCTTCTCGAAACTGTATGGGATCGAACTCGTGGCTCGCATAATTTTCCAAACGATTACCAATAGAACCACACACACTATGATCGTTAGAATCACTTTTCCTTTTCGATGTTTCTTTCCTTTATCTTTATTCGATATTCCCAATGACTTTTTTTCTCTGCTGTCTTTATGATGATTTTCCATATAGCCTCTAGTTCCTTCTGTTCATCGTTTTTTATTTCAACATGCTAAAAGTTCTCGATACTAAATAGAACCCCAATAATGCTTTCTATTCTTATTCTTTTATATAACCTCTCACTATGGTAATCCATATTTTACCACCCATTCATTGCTAAGTCAATTCATATGTAAAAGATGTACGCTTCATAGATCAAACATAGTATGAACAGAATACTGGTACTTAAAGTGTAAACAATGAAAAACCTCCGAACACTTGATTTAATCAAGAATTCTGAGGTTTTTAGTAGGCACGAGACGGGATTTAAGAGTCATCGCAATTATTAGTTAATATATTCACCACTCAACTGAAGAAATATAATAGAGATTATTTTGATCTTGTAATAAATTTTCTATATTCCAAGCCCCATTGATCAATTGGATACTTACTGAGAAATATATCTTTTATTTTCCTTAGTTCCTTTTTGCTCAATCCTCTCTGTGCATCCTCATCAATCGCATACTCCTGAATAAATTGAACAAGTTGCTCATTTGATGGATATGGGCCTAAATTATAATCCTCAACTCGAGTCGTATAAGGGATAGCTCTTCCTGTATTATCAATAAATTCATCCTTCAACGCTACGTAATTTAATCGAAATATTAATTATATTTACATTTTATCATAGCTTTCAATATGAAACACCTGTTTTTTTACAATTCATTCCATTACCCTTAGTTTTGCATTGATATAGTAGAATTTTTCTCTACGATGTTTCTTTTGAAAACTGTTGTAGTATTCTATATGCTTAATTAATTCTACATCAAAGTCTGCTAATAGTTCTTCCAAATCTGCTAAGTCTACATAGAAATGCGGGATGCCTTTTTCAAGTTCATCTTGACAAATAAGCGTGTCTTTATCGAACATAGGAAAAGTCTTTTCTTTAAAATCTGTACTTTCTTTTGAACAAAAAGTCAGATATACCTCGCCATCTGGTCTCAGTACTCTTTTAATTTCTGAAATCACTTTTTTTATTCCCTGGGAATCCGTATGAGAAATAACATGATTTGCGAAAACACAATCGAACGATTGGTCAGGGTATGGTAAACATAACATATCCCCAACTTTTGTATCGATCGATAGATTTTCTTTTGCCGCCCAATTATTCAAGTACTCAATTCCATATTCAGAGATATCTAGAGCACTTACCTGAAATCCTTGTTTTGAAAAATAAATCGCATTCTGACCCAATCCTGTACCCAAATCCAAAAGTTTGGTTCGATTTGATTTCAACCACTTACTCGCTAAATAATAACAATTATCTACTGGGGTTAAATTAGGTGATTTCATGACTTTCCACTGAAATCCCGACAGATTAACTGTTTGATTATTATCTTTTTCCATTTGATAGTTCATTTTCATCTCTCCTTTTATTGTTATTGAGCAAGAGATACGAGGAAATAAACTAAGCTTAGTCCCTTTTTTTCGTGCTGTTGATGGTGATACTCCATGAATTGCTTTAAATGCCCGAGTAAATGACTCAGGTGATTCATAACCGTATTTCATAGCTAAGTCGATTATCTTTACAGCATGGTTTTGCAATTCTAGTGCAGCCAATGTCATACGTCTTTTGCGAATATATTCTACAACCGTCATATTGGCAATGAAAGAAAATGTACGTAAAAAACTTTCTTTTGGTTGATACATAAGATGCGCAGCTTGATCGAGATCAATGTCTCCATCTAAGTTGACTTCAATATAATCAATTACCTTGTTAAGACGTTCATCCCAATTCACTCATATCCCTCCTTTCGCTAACAGTGTAACAAAGATATGAACTCAATACTGTACAGTTTCCGTCCAGGTTATGTAAGAAGTACGAGCTGGGATTCGAACCAATCCCAGTTCACAAAAATATAGTAAAATAGAAAGTTTACAGCTTCTGTTATGTAACTGTACATATATTTATTTCTCCATAAAAAATGCTTCACCATCTTTTTTATAACCACAGTCTCTATACAACTTTTCAGCAATTAGATTGTTAACATTAACGTATAGTCTTAGTCCTGTAGCATCTAGTTGATCCTTATTCATATACATTTACCGCCCCAAGTGTGAGTTTATCCTATGAAGTTATCCTATTCTACTCAGATTATACCTCTATGCATTTCACGTCAAGATAAAGTGCAGATGCTACACTTCGTAAATACTAAAAAAAGTTCAGGTAAACCCAATAAGGATGGGATCACCTGAACTTTTATAATACTATTTAGCCTGTTCTAAAGCATTAGCTACAGCTTCCATAATACCTTTGGAAGAGTTTGTTGCACCAGTTACAGTGTCAACATCTGTAGACTGTGTACGAATGATTGCATCAACAACACTCTTTTCAGCCGCTTCATAGATACCTGGTGTTTCATGAACTTCTGTTAAAGTAACAGCAACAACGTTACCACCTTCAACTTTAACCTCAACTACGATGTCACCACCGTTACCTTTACCAGTACCAGTGTAAGTTCCATCTTTGTAGTTACCATCAACTTCTGGAGTTGCTGGAGCTTCTTCTTTTTCTACAACGATTGTAGCTTCAGTGTTACCGCCGTTTGCCTGTACATATTCGTTCGCGGAAGTACCTGCAATACGACCAAAAACAACGATATCAGCTACTGCGTTGCCACCAAGACGATTTGCACCGTGTACACCGCCAGTTACTTCACCAGCCGCATATAAACCAGGGATTGCATTACCATCTTTGTTGATTACTTGAGCAGTTGTATCAATCTTAACACCACCCATTGTGTGATGATTTGCTGGAGCACTTTTTAAAGCATAGAATTTAGATGTTGTTAAGTCTTGATCTAAGCTTGTACGACCACATTCTTTGTCTTCGCCATTTGCAACAGCTTCCGCATAGGTAGTCATAGTCTGAACGAAACTATCTTTATCTACACCCATTTTATCTGCCAATTCTTCTAATGTATCTGCTTCAAGAGCAAGACCTGAATTGATATATTTTTCAATAGCAGATAAACTTTCACGTACCTTCTGATCAAATACCATATAGGCATAAGCTTCTGGCTGTTCTAAGATTGCAGCAGATACAACGTCACGAGTTAATAACTCATTTACGAAACGCTTACCTTCAAGGTTAACTAAGATTGCACCATTACCACGAACACCTTCCGTGTAAAGTGTCTGTGTTTCCATATCTACTGTTGGATGTATCTGAATCTGATCCATGTCTACTAAGTCAGCACCAATTGCTTCTGCCATAACGATCCCATCACCTGTAGCACCAGCATGGTTTGTGTTCATAAACTTAGAGTATTCCGCATTGTATTTTGTAACCATTTCGATGTTACCAGCGAATCCACCTGTAGCTAATACTACAGATTTACAATCAATTGTGAATTCACCATCTGCATCTTTTGCAGTAACAGATGCAACTTTACCTGCTTCATCAAGATTGATTTTTGTTGCTTCTGTATTTGTTAATACTGGAATATTTAATTCTTCCATCTTTTTATTTAAGGTATTCACTAACATTGGACCTACAGCACTTGTATCAGATGGTCTGTGAATACGTTCCACACTTGCGCCACCGAACATAGCTACCACTGCTAAGTCGCCACCGATTCCATTAATCCAGTCAACTGCTGCTGCAGAATTCTGAGCTAATGTTGTAACAAGATTAATGTCGTTCAGGTCTTTTCCACCTGTCATTGTATCCTGAATAAATAACTCAACGGAATCTTCAATTCCCTGAGCTTCTTGGAATTTAGTTTCAGCTGCGTTAAGGCCACCTGTGGAACGAGTTGTATTACCACCTGTGATTGGCATCTTTTCAAGAACAACAACGTTAGTTGCTCCGTCCTGTGCTGCCTGAATTGCTGCTGTCATACCAGCTCCACCTGCTCCAATCACTACGATATCAGCAGATAATTCTTTTGATTCTGTATTGTTATCTACAGATTCCACTACACCATTTGTGTCTGTAACTTCGTTCTTTGTGCTCTTACCGCATCCAGCGAACATAGAAGTCACAAGTAAACCCGTCATAAGTAGTGCTAATTTCTTTTTCATGATATTACTCTCTTTCTTTTATTTTCCTCATTTGATAAATAAGAATAGTATGAATAATAGCATAAATTGTAGCTGTCGTAAATACTTTTTCTAGTATTTTGTGGATTTTTGTTTATATTTTAACATATTGATTTAAATTTGCCACTTTTTATTCAATTTTATGAATATTATAGTAAATTATGTAACCATTGATACATATGTATGTCAAATCTTCGATCATCTCAATTCCTTTTCTTTTACACAAAATACTCAAAATCTGCGCAATATCAACCTTGATCTTACCATAAATAATTTGCCTTCTATATTTTTATTGCCATCACAAAAAAACTCAGAACACTTGATTTAATCAAGAATTCTGAGTTTATATTATAAGCACGAGAGGAGATTCGAACCAAACATTTGTCTCCAAAATATACTCCTGTCATATCAAGCAAAAACCATATCAGCAATATTAATTGTGCTATGATACAATGTGCTTTTTTCATATGAACACCTCTAAGCTCAAACTCGTTCTCTCATTATTAAGATAGCATTCTTAATAATATCCTTTTTGACCATTACAATTACATCCACTACAATGATTACTACCGCAACTGCACTTACAATCAAAGGCTGATGGTTCTGAGCAAAGTTAAATAAGAACTTTGTAACATCTTCACCAACAGGTGCATTACCTTGCAGATAAATGAACGGAATGATTACCCATGCAAGCAAAGACATAGTCGGGGCAATTGAGACAATATAGGAAAAAATACGATAAAATGGACTCTCTTTTTTCTTTTTATAGAAAAGCATATATACAAATGACACAATAACAGGAAGCAATGCTCCATTTACATGAAGCCACAAATCTGATAAATCACTATAAGTTCCTCCCACCGCACTAACATGAGCTGTCAATATACTAAAATCCGTAATTGTTGCACCTGCTGTTAGCATCACAATCAAATGCCCAGTTTCATGTAAAAGAATATATAAAATTAATGTAATTAACGCAGATAATAAAAGATATAGTACTTTTTTTGCTTTATCAGACATATTTTCACCTCACTTTCGAATTCTAATGAATAAATTATTAGCCATATTATATCACATATGTTTTTCTTAGTATATTAATTCCCAAACTATGTGTACACATCTAGCATACAGCAGTTGTCAAAATCAGAAAAGAGCAAACCCAGAAATTCTAGATTTGCTCCCTCTTCTAAGTAAGCACGAGACGGGATTTGAACAAATTGGCACGTGCTCAGCTTTAACTATATGCGGATATTAAATACACCGGAGGAACCACTATGGCAAGAAACAATCTTGTCAATTCCGTAAGTGCTATGATGTTCGTTTGTAACATGATTCGATCTGTTTCCATAGGACGTTCGTGGAACAAGCCCCTTTCGCAGGTTGAATACAAATCAAATCTCAAGATTTTCAGTTCGACTCGATGATTACTTCACATTCACTTTGATTTTTACATACTGACCATTATTGGCAATGGCATAGACAAAGCATGTTCCTTTACCAACTGCTTTGATTTTCCCATTCTTGAAGGTAGCTATACTATTATCCGATGTTATGTACCTTACAGTGTTTACTATATGTTTAATCCCTTTCTCACCAGAAACAGTGATTTTAATACTTTTCGAGCCATTAAGTTTAAGGCTTACAGAAGTAACGTTCGCCGTAATTGATTTCGCATTTGATTTTCCCTTTGTGCATGTAATTACATATACTTTATATGTTTCAGCTACGATTCGCTTGTTCCCTTTCCTATCTATTTTATACGCCTTCACCAAATACTTATAATACTTGTTACTTTTAAGTTTCTTAATAGTATAGGAAGTAGACTTCACATCGGCAATCTTTCGATAATCCTGTCCCACCTTCGCACCATATATAAGATATCCATCCACATTCTTTACTTCATTCCATTTCAACTTAATTGAGGTAGAAGAAGCTGTTGCTTTTACGAAAAACTGTTCATTAACCACGGGCACAGTTTTCTTTTTTTGCGTTTCCTTATCATCTATCTTCTTTCCTTCTGTATTTTTGTCTGAGGCAGTACCATTAGTGGGTGTTGTATTCTCTTGATTACCTGAAGATGAACTACCTACTTCACTATTAGAACCGCCTGAACCATTATTAGAACCACTTGAGCCTCCTGTTCCAATTGTTCCAATGTTCTCTCCTCTGTTGTCAGGTTTACTAGAGGAAGGAAGCTTTTTTGTTGGATTCTTATGTTCACTTATCGTAAACAGCTCTCCTTCTGCTTTATCCTCAGCTACAAGCTTTTCAGAGTATCCACTCACTGTAAATCTATAATCATCTGAAAGAATGATGCTGCAGTCAACAATTGCTGTCTGTCTGTATGTTCCTGCACTAAATACATAAGTTGCTTTATCTCTATAATATTTATATTCATTATAGTTATCAAACACAAGTGTGGAATAATTACTCTCTGATTTCACGACAATTCCCGATGTGCTACAAGCCATAACAAAGCCCTCAGAATTATCAGCAGATATGAAGTAAAATTCATCTCCTCTTGCTAGAGATTCATATTCTGTCTCTGATAAATCAGGAAGCTTAACCGCGATTTTGTCAGCATAAGTATTCTCTGTAATCTCCTTTGTTATAGTAAATGTATGATACGTCGAAATATCAAACACTCCACCTGTAAGGATTGTATTGGAGCTGCAATCCTTACTTCCTTCACCATAAACACCTTTATGAAGAAGAATCTCTTTGCCTGCAAACTTCCTGTTCCAGTCCTCCATACTATCTACTTTAGTATAAACAAGAGCATCGTTTTGTCCATAGTAATATATAGCCTTCTTAGCTTTGTCATACCAAAACGCGCCGTCTGGATAATATGCATGCTTATCTGCAAACATGATCTGGGATGTTGTCGCAGAAATCGTAGCCCATTCGTCTGCTGTAATCATAGGGACTACGATAGTTGTGTCACTATCTACCTCATATTCTTTATAAGTTGACGTGCTGGTTGGTGTAATTGCAGATACTGTTGCAACCTTTGAATTAGGAATGGTTACTTGATACAGATCATAACCATCTTTATATTCGGTCGGAGCGACAGTCTCTACCATACCCAGTTCATATAGATCGATTACATCTGTTCCAAATCCGATAACACTATTGATTGCTTGTTCTGCAATATACTCTGCTGTCAATGTTATGATATGCCCATTTCTATCATACCAAGTTGAACTACTGTAATCGTAAGTCGGACCACTAGTAATTACTGCATTATCAGCATAATCAATACAGATTGTGTCATTTTTTGTAGTTCCGTCATACAGATGAAAGACAATTGGAACTGTTTTGCTTGTTACTGCTGCCTTTACAGTAGCATCCTTTCTCATACCTACGATTGATAGCATCACTATAAGTGATAAAAGAACTACATTTACTCGCTTTTGTTTCTGATTCATAAATATCCCTTCTTTAATTTAGCTAAACAACATTGAAGTATCCCTATACCGGGTAACTGTAGAAGCCAATATTTGATGTTATTGTTCCAACAGTTATTACATTGATGTCACTATTCTTACACCCATTCACTGCAATTGTACTATCATTAATCAGATAGCTATTATGAATATTTACTGTATCAAGAGTATACTCCGAAAACAATATATATGGTTCTGTAAGTACATCTAATGTGATAAAAATTGAGTTCTCAACATCGATCCTACAATCATCACTATCTACAAGGAAGTCCTTTTGACAACGCATCATAACAGTATTCGTTAAAATTACATTTGACTCTGTGATACTGATACCTATTCCATTCATAAAGTTACAGATATCACAGTCTATAAATGATGCTTTTTCAGTGCAATTAAGTATGATTGCAGTTCCTCCAGAAGTCTTTTGAAAGTAATCGAACGTAGAACGGTTAAGCTTAATGTTAGAACTACTGTTAACCTTTAGATAATAACTTTCTGAATATCCGTCTCCAGAAAGATTCATATTACAGTAGTTTAGTAATGCACCATTTGCATTATTGATATTTAACCCATATCTCTTCAATGTAAACTGTATTTCATTTAAGGTAAGATTATCAGCGTTATCGCAATATAGAATTCCATTGTCGTTCCCAGCTAGTATCCTTGCTTTTTCTATAATAACATTAGTTCCGTTAATACATTTTATTGCTTCTTGAGTGATATCTTCAGATATTTGAAATATCGTATTTCTCTCTGATTCCCCACGTATAGTGATACCTTTTCTATCCTCATTGTTAATGATTACCGGATTCTTGATTATATAAGTCCCATTAGGAAAAAACAATACGTTTCCATAGTTTTGTTCAATGAGAGCATTAAGTTTGCTTGAGATATCTTCAGTCGTCCCTGGTAAGATTCCATGTTCAGCAACATTAATAATCTTATTTTGCAGGCTCTCAACATCATGAAATTCTGTTACGTCAAAAGTGATCTTACCTGTATAGTTACCGACTCCTACCACAGTCCCTTTGGTGCACTCACCAAGATAATTATCATATACAGCGAGATAATCTTTTCCTTTCTCAAGTTCTTGGATACCAGCATACACTTTTAGCTCCGGTTCTGTTTTTTTTCCAGTATCAGCAATGCTCATTACCTTAACTTCAGTAATATCATTTTGACTTCTTGGCATATTTCTTGAAAATAATACTTCTTGGTTTAAAGGATAAATATCAAATACGGCTTTGCATGAATCATCACCTATGTCAGTATGTACTTTCCCTGAAAATGAGCATCCATCAAATACAAATCTAGAAGAGGTATAGTTCGATACTTTATGATATGTCAATGCATCGCCAGTAACAAAATCTTCATTCTGGAAATAACTATTAGTGATAAACATTCTAGACACGTAACCCTCGTCAGGATAAGCTAATATAGCATGGTTGTTATTGATAAATGAATTACAGTCAAAATTCAATGTATTCGTGCTTCTGCCACTAACCGGAGCAGAAATCTTTATTGCCTGATCAAATCCTTCAAAAACGCATTCCTTTAGATATCCTATTTGTGTGGATTTAAGAGAGATTCCGATACTTCCATCAAGTATTGAATTGTTACTATCGCCATATATATAGTTCTCAAGATTAGTGCCATCTAAGATACTAGTATTTATATACCCATAAAATGTTGTGTTTGTTAAATATATGTATTCACCACTATCATAGTCGATAAAAACGTTCGGACTGCTACCAGAATAGAAAATACAGTTATCTACATAAGAATACGCTGAATTCTTAATCGTAATACCACTATTACAATTTAGAAAAGTACAGTCTTTTATCTTCAAAAGATGCGCATTTGCACCAGCATATATCATGAAA
>JAQXNU010000181.1 GCA_029098165.1 Clostridiales bacterium | reverse complement strand
CGGGGAATCATATTAGAATTTGGCTAAGTCCGGCCAAAAGGGAAAGGCAGCCAAATTCTAATATGATTCCCCGACTCTATCCTAGTCGTCTTTTTGCAGTTTTCCAAAGCTACTATATATCACTCTCTTACCAGTCTCCTGAAATAATTGGTGTCGCAAGATAGATTTTTGTAAAATCATTTGCCTCATCGTATGTCATTGCAACCTGTACATTAATTTTTGCATCATTAACGGTAATATACTCTCGAAGTAGACCTGTATAAGCATAAACGGTATAGAATTCTTCTTCTCGATTTTCATAGATAACTTTACCATCAAGAGAATCGATCATCTTATCGGCCAATTTATTCTTCGTATCAAGTAAAAGGTTTCCGGCAAATGCTCCACATAACTGCAACGTCTCAGAAATCTGGGATTCCGCAATTTTTAAGTTCGTATATACCTCTTCTATTGTATCCTTAAACTTAAGTATATCATTATTGGCATCCTCGTAAATTACGATTCTCACCATTAAATACTGGGTAACACCTGCTTTTTTTTCTAAGCTTTGTTTAAATGCATCTGTAGATTTGGTATCTTCAAGTGTCACTACCTTAATCGTCGTCTGTGCTCTAGCAGCCTGCTTGATAAATACAACCTCCTGGCGGCTTTCATTTTCATATGTCTGAATCTCTGAGTCTGTCTTGACACCAAGACCAGCTGCGATATAAGAAATTAATGATTTTTTATCTTCTACCGTTAAGTACTGATTGCCATATTCCGCTGTTACTTCTAATGTACTTTCCATTAGTCCTGAATTCGTTGTTACAAACGCACTTAGGATATTTCCCTCTTTGTTAAATAAACGATTCGCTACAAACTGGGCTCCTACTGCAATCCACAGTAAAACAACGATTGCTAACAAAAATCTCATCTTCCTGTTCGCTAATACTTCTTTATATGGTATATGAAATTTTTTCTCTTCAATTCCATTTCTGTGTGATAACGTAAATCGTTCATCCCTCATAATACTACCTCCATTCTAGTTGATATTATTGCCGAAATTATTGAAGTTAAACTTCCTAGAAAGGAAAGGTTAGCGCAAAAGTTTTCTACACATAGCAAAATGGGCTGTTGCACAAATCGCTACAGCCCATTTTATTATTTATATTTTTCAGCAATCTCAAGTCGAATTAACGATCTTCTGAGCGCCATCTCGGCTCTGGTTTCGTTGATTTCACCTTCGCTGCCTTGTAAGCGGCGTTCTGCACGAAGCTTCGCTTCTTCTGCACGGTGAACATCAATTTCTTCCGGCCATTCGCATGATTCAGCTAGGATGGTAACACGGTCGCTGAGAACCTCGATAAATCCGTCCAGCAGCGCTGCTACTTTTTCGTCTTTACCATTGATGATCTTAAGCATACCGGGTGCTACAATCGCCGTTAAAGGAATATGTCCTTTTAAGATACCCATATCACCTTCGGTCGTTTTAACTTCGATCATGTCGGCTTCTCCCTCAAAGAAGATACGGTCAGGAGAGATTACTCTCAATTGAAACAATCTATCATTATCCGCCATATCCATCTCCTATCCTGTAGCCTTAGTTTTTCTTATATCTAGCTACAACATCCTCGATGTTTCCGGCATTTAAGAAGTAGCTTTCTGGAATCTCATCATGCTTACCTTCAAGTATTTCTTTAAAGCCCTGAATTGTTTCAGCAACTGGTACATACTGTCCAGGAAGACCTGTAAATTGTTCCGCAACATGGAAAGGCTGGGATAAGAATCTCTGAACCTTTCTTGCACGAGATACCAACATCTTCTCGTCCTCAGATAATTCATCCATACCTAAGATTGCGATGATATCCTGTAACTCTTTATATCTTTGAAGAATTTCCTGAACACCACGAGCTACTTTGTAATGTTCTTCTCCTACAACACGAGGATCAAGAATACGAGAAGTAGACTCCAATGGATCAACTGCTGGGTAAATACCTAATTCTACAATAGAACGAGATAATACAGTTGTTGCATCCAAATGAGCGAATGTTGTCGCTGGAGCAGGGTCAGTTAAGTCATCGGCTGGTACATAAACTGCCTGTACAGATGTAATGGAACCATTTTTAGTAGAGGTGATACGCTCTTGTAAAGCACCCATTTCTGTCTGTAAAGTTGGCTGGTAACCAACGGCTGATGGCATACGTCCAAGAAGTGCAGACACTTCAGAACCTGCCTGAGTAAAACGAAAGATGTTATCGATAAAGAGCAGGACATCTTTACCAGACTGATCACGGAAGTATTCTGCCATGGTAAGTCCAGTAAGACCAACTCTCATTCTAGCTCCAGGTGGCTCGTTCATCTGTCCAAATACCATGGTAGTTTTGGAGATAACACCAGAGTCTGTCATTTCATAGTAAAGGTCATTACCTTCTCTTGTTCTTTCACCAACGCCAGTGAATACGGAATATCCACCGTGCTCAGAAGCGATATTTGTGATAAGCTCCTGGATTAGTACGGTCTTACCTACACCGGCACCACCGAATAGACCAATCTTACCACCTCTCTGGTAAGGACAAAGAAGATCGACTACTTTAATACCTGTTTCAAGGATTTCAGTTTCTGTGGACTGTTCCTCAAAAGCAGGGGCTTTTCTATGAATTGGTAAATACTCAACTCCCTGTGGAGCTGGTTTTTCATCAATTGGCTGGCCGAGTACATTAAACATTCTGCCTAATGTATTTTCGCCAACTGGTACTGTAATTGGAGCACCAGTTTTTATTGCATCCATACCACGAACCAAACCATCAGTAGCACCCATCGCAATACAACGAACGGTATCATCACCTAGATGCTGAGCTACCTCAACAACTAAAGTCTCTCCATTTTGTCTAGGAATATTAATTGCTTCATAGATTTCTGGGAGGTTACCTTCGCTGAATTTGATATCAAGTACGGCACCGATAATTTGAGTGATTTTTCCTAGGTTTGATGGATTCAAACCTTTATTACTATCTGCCAAATTCTTGTCACTCCTTTTCTTATGGATTAATTTATCGCATTTGCACCCGCGATGATTTCTGTTAATTCCTGAGTAATCGAGGACTGACGTGCACGGTTATACATCAAGGATAAATCAGAGATCATCTCTTCAGCGTTATTAGTTGCAGAATCCATAGCTTGCATTCTTGCACCATTTTCACTGGCGATTGCTTCAACTAACGCACCATAAATTAAACTGTTCATATATTTTGGAATAATAATATCTAATGCTTCATCTGCTTCCGGTTCATAATTCATTAAGGTCAGACGCTCATTGACATCTTCTTCTACGTTTTCCATGTTGCTTGTATCTACAGGTAATAATTTAATCAGAGTTGGGACCTGAGTTACTGTATTCTTAAATACGGTATA
>JAQXNU010000180.1 GCA_029098165.1 Clostridiales bacterium | reverse complement strand
TATCTGCAGTCCTGCCTGATTCATGTTGCGATTGTATGCAATCAGAAACTCAATCAGGCACAGCAGCATCTGCTTGCGTCGCTTACGAATACGAATCCATATACAATTACGGATATGGAGGAAGTTTCGGCAGAAATCCTTGATGCGGCAGAAAAATTTTTGAATTCGCCGCCGATCTTACTGCAGTTAGTTGGAATGCGTGATATTCAAGAAAATAAAACGCTGGGTGGGTTATTTTTTGATGCAATTCTAAATATCCTGCTTGTTATGGTTTATCTTGGTACCGCAACTGCGGCAATCTACATGAAATGTCTTCAGGAATATTGTAAGAATGCATCAATTTTTATTCGTAATAGCAAGAATGCAGCTACGAATGTGGATGACAAATATCTCTTTAAGAAAATATGCTTTCAGGATCTTATGAGTACGACCGAATCGTTAGAGGAAGCAGGGGAAGATTTTATTAAGTATAAAGAAGAGGTTTTATTTTACCGCGAACCAAAACAGCAGTCAGAAAACGCAAGATTACAAAGCAGAAAAAGTATGCCTGAAAAAGAAAGTGAAGATATACTGAAGGATACCACCAAGGATAGTAATTCAATCAAAATAATGGAACAGGTTAAGGAAACAAATCAAAAGAACAGATTAGAGGAACTATTGCAGGAGTTAAATGATCTAATCGGGTTGGAGGATGTAAAAACTGAAATCCGATCGTTGGTAAATCTGATCAAAGTCAAAAAACTTCGGGAAAAATATTGTCTGCCTGGTATGGAAATGTCCTATCATATGGTATTTAGCGGAAATCCAGGAACAGGAAAAACTACAGTGGCAAGACTTGTTGCCGAAATCTATAAAGAGTTAGGACTGCTTTCCAAGGGAGAACTCGTGGAAACAGATCGTTCTGGTTTAGTAGCTGGTTATGTTGGTCAGACAGCCCTAAAAGTAAAAGAAGTGGTAGAAAAAGCGATTGGCGGAGTATTATTCATTGATGAAGCCTATTCTCTGACGTCTCAGTCTGGAGCGAATGATTTTGGTATGGAAGCCGTTGATACGTTGGTTAAGTTGATGGAAGATCATCGCGACGATCTTGTGGTCATTGTGGCTGGATATACAGATGAGATGAAACAGTTCTTAAGTGCGAATACTGGCTTGATTTCTCGCTTTAACAAATTTATTGAGTTTAAAGATTATAACAATGATGAATTAATTGATATATTGCACTGTATGGCAAAACGGAGTGGATTTGAGGTTGCAAAAGAAGCGATTACTGTAGTAAGAGACTACCTAGAAGGTATGGAGCCAAAGACAAGGCTCAGTTTTGGTAACGCAAGAGGAATTCGTAATCTCTTTGAAAAACTTGTAGTTCAACAGGCAAATCGCATCGTTACATATGAGGCGCCAACAAAAGAACAGCTATCCATGATTGAAAGGGATGATGTGGAACTTCTAATTCAACCAGTAAATAATGTGCTATGAAAGTAATAAGTAATGAGGTGAAAAAACTTGAGTGCGATATTGTACTTAATCATATGTTTTTGTACAGGTTATGTGATCTGCTCTTTTGCGATACCTAATCTGAACCAGTTGACCAAAGAAACGTATCATGGTAATTCGATTCGTATCAATCGACTGCTTTTAAATCTTCCAGTCTATTTCTTAACGGGAACAATCCTAGTAACTTGGACGGTGTATATTCTAGCAGTCGTATTTCAAAAGAATAAGCAACCGTTATATGTTGCCAACTTTATTGCAATGGGATTCTATTTGATTGTTTCTATAGGTTTAGCTTATTTGATTAGGAAAAGGGCAAGTCAATCCAAATCGTCTTTGATCAAAGAGGAATTGAGTAGGTTGACTTTGACAGATTGGATCTTTTTAGCTGTCATTGTCTTTCTATCCGTACAATTGATGTATGTCACTTTTCATGTAACTCATCATACTTTGAATGTCGGATATACCGTATTTAGTGATTTCTCACCTCATATCGGAATGATTCGAAGCTTTTCCAAGGGTAATAATTTCCCGACCTCGTATTCTCACTTTGCCGGAGAAGATATTCGTTATCACTTTATGTATCAGTTCCTTGTCGGAAACCTTGAGTATTTAGGACTGCGTATCGATTGGGCAATGAATCTTCCAAGTATGATCGGAATGGTCAGTTCTTTTTTATTGCTTTTTATATTGGCAGTGAAGTTGTCTGGGAAACGAGCAGTAGGATACTTAAGCTGTTTGTTCTTCGCTTTTCGTAGTTCGAAAACGTTATTTACTTTTTTAGCGCAGGTACCAAAAGGGACAAGCATATGGAAAGCACTTGATGAAAATAATACATTTCTCGGATCAACCCCAAACGAAGACTGGGGATTATGGAATCTTAATGTATATTGTAATCAGAGACATTTAGCATTTACCATACCAATCCTTTTATTTGTTATTCTTTTATTTATTCCTACGGTATACGAATCCATAACAAGTCTAAAAGATAGACTGGGAGAAATCAAACATAACACAGGAGAACCTGGAACTAGTGTTTTCTTAGAAAAGATAAAGATTACATTCATCCATTGCTTTTTCACAAAGGAAAGCTGGAAGATTAATAATCTACCACTTGCAATTTATACAGGACTCCTTGTTGGAGCAATTGCCTTCTGGAATGGAGCAGTAACGATTGCAACGTTATTAGTCTTATTTATCATGGCGATTGTTGCAAACAGAAAGTTAGAATACTTAATCACAGCAAGTATTTCAGTTGTTTTATCCATGATTCAATCCTCAGCATTTATTCATGGTAATGTGGTCGATCCGAAGCTTGAATTTGGTTTTATAGCTGAAAATCGAACGATTTTTGGAGTGTTAGATTATATATTCCGATTGACGGGAATCTTACCATTTGTACTTTTGGCCGCATTCCTAGTGGAGAAACAATCCAGAAAGTATCTGATGGTAGCATTTGCAGCTCCGTTTGTATTTGCATTTTGTGTTTCATTAACAATTGATGTTACTGTAAATCACAAATATATCATGCTTTCTATCATGTTGCTTTCCATCTACGCAGCAATCTTACTACAAAAAATGTTTGCGGTGAAGAAGTTTGGTGTACGATTGGTTGCGGTTGTTTTGGTGATCTTGTTGACTGCAACTGGTATCTATGATTATACAACTGTCTTACGAAAAAATAAGCAGGCAATCGAATTGGATTTGGATAGTGAGTTAACGAAATGGATCAGTGAGAATTGTACTTCAAAAGATATCATTTTGTCTTCTAACTATGCGTTGAACCAAGTTGTCCTAGGGGGTGGTATGCTGTTTCTTGGATGGCCATATTATGCATGGTCAGCAGGATATGATACGGATCTTCGGGCTGCACTTGTGAAAGAAATGTTTGAAGCATCGACCAAAGATGAACTAACCTCGCTAATTGAACAGAATAACATAAGATATATCATTGTCGACAAGGATTGTCGAGACAATGTCGACTATACGGTCAATGAATATAATATTGCCATGACATATCTACCGGTTTATAGTGAAGGCAGTGGTGAGTGGAAGATTACGATCTATGATACGAAGAAAATAAGACAAGATTGAAACTAAATGGAGGAGAAAAAGGATGCACTATAAGTATGTAGTTGTTGGAGCAGGTTTAGCTGGATTAACGGTTGCAGAGCGAATTGCAAATGAGTTAAATGAAAAGGTATTAGTAATTGAGAAAAGAAATCACATCGGTGGTAATGTATATGATTCCTATAATGAAGATGGAATCTTAATCCACAATTATGGACCACATATTTTCCATACGAATGATAAACAGGTATATGATTATTTAAGCAAATTTACAAAATGGAATGATTTTTGGCATCGTGTATTAACTTATGTAGACGGTAACCTGATTCCAATGCCGATTACAGTAGAGACAATTAATCGTTTGTATAACCTGAATTTATCTTGTGAAGAAGTAGAAGAGTTCTTGAAGAAAAAGGCAGTTCCTATGGAGGAAATCAAGACAAGCCGTGATGTTGCTTTAAGCAAAGTAGGGGAAGAGATTTATCAGAAATTCTTTGAAAATTATACAAAGAAACAATGGGGTATTGATCCTGCGAATATTGATACTTCTGTCATCTCAAGAATTCCAATCCGTTATAACCGTGATACCAGATATTTTGCTGACCGTTAT
>JAQXNU010000179.1 GCA_029098165.1 Clostridiales bacterium | reverse complement strand
TATCTGCAGTCCTGCCTGATTCATGTTGCGATTGTATGCAATCAGAAACTCAATCAGGCACAGCAGCATCTGCTTGCGTCGCTTACGAATACGAATCCATATACAATTACGGATATGGAGGAAGTTTCGGCAGAAATCCTTTATGCGGCAGATAAATTTTTGGAGTCCCCTCCTATTTTACTTCAGCTCGTTGGGATGCGTGATATTCAAGAAGATAAAACGCTGGGAGGATTGTTTTTTGATGCAATTCTTAATATCCTGCTTGTTATGGCTTATCTTGGTACCACAACTGCGGCAATATACATGAAATGCCTTCAGGAATATTGTAAGAAAGCATCGATCTTTATTCGAAATAGCAAGAATGCGGCTACGAATGTGGATGACAAATATCTCTTTAAGAAAATATGCTTTCAGGATCTTATGAGTACGACCGAATCGTTAGAAGAAGCTGGGGAAGATTTTATTAAATATAAAGAAGAGGTTTTGTTTTACCGGGAATCAAAACCGCAGCCAGAAAACGTAAGATTACAAAATAGAAAAATTACACCAGAAAAAGATAGTAAATATATACCGAAGGATACAACCGTGGATAGTAATCCATCCAAAGTAATGGAACAGGTAAAGGAAACCAATCAAAAGGACAGATTAGAGGAACTATTGCAAGAACTAAATGATCTAATCGGGTTGGAAGATGTAAAAGTTGAGATTCGATCGTTAGTCAATCTGATCAAAGTCAAAAAACTTCGAGAAAAATATTGTCTGCCTGGTATGGAAATGTCCTATCATATGGTTTTTAGCGGTAATCCAGGAACAGGAAAGACTACAGTAGCAAGACTTGTTGCCGAAATCTATAAAGAATTAGGATTGCTTTCTAAGGGAGAACTCGTAGAAACGGATCGTTCTGGCCTAGTAGCAGGTTATGTTGGTCAGACAGCACTAAAAGTAAAAGAAGTGGTAGAAAAAGCGATTGGTGGAGTCCTATTCATTGATGAAGCCTATTCTTTGACGTCCCAGTCTGGAGCAAATGATTTTGGTATGGAAGCCATTGATACGTTGGTTAAGTTGATGGAAGACCATCGTGATGATCTTGTGGTGATTGTGGCAGGATATACAGATGAGATGAAACAGTTCTTAAGTGCGAATACTGGCTTGATTTCTCGTTTTAACAAATTTATTGAGTTTAAAGATTATAACAATGATGAATTAATCGATATATTGCACTGTATGGCAAAACGGAGTGGATTTGAGGTTACTAAAGAAGCGATTACTGTAGTAAGAAGCTACCTAGAAGGCATGGATCCAAAGACAAGGATCAGCTTTGGTAACGCAAGAGGAATTCGTAATCTCTTTGAAAAACTTGTAGTTCAACAGGCAAATCGTATCGTTACATATGAGGCGCCAACGAAAGAACAGCTGTCCATGATTGAAAGGGATGATGTGGAACATCTAATTAATAGCCAATAAATAATGTGCTATGAAAGTATTAAGTAATGAGGTGAAAAAACTTGAGTGCGATATTGTACTTAATCATATGCTTTTGCACAGGTTATGTGATCTGCTCTTTTGCGATACCTAATCTGAACCAGTTGACCAAAGAAACGTATCAGGGTGATTCGATTCGTATCAATCGACTGCTTTTAAATCTTCCGGTCTATTTCTTTACAGGAACCATCCTAGTAACCTGGACGGTGTATATTTTGGCAGTCATATTTCAAAAGAATAAGCAACCGTTATACGTTGCCAATTTCATTGCAATGGGATTCTTTTTGATCGTTTCCTTGGTTTTAGCTTACTTGATCAGGAAAAGAGCTAGCCAGTCCAAATCGTCTCTCATAAAAGAGGAATCGAGTAGGTTAACCTTGACAGATTGGATCTTTCTAGCTGTTATTGTCTTTCTATCCGTTCAATTGATGTATGTTACCTTTCATGTATCTCATCGTCAATTAAATATCGGATATACCGTATTTAGTGATTTCTCACCTCATATCGGAATGATACGAAGCTTTTCCAGAGGTAATAACTTCCCGACTTCATATTCTCACTTTGCTGGAGAAGATATTCGTTATCACTTTATGTATCAGTTCCTTGTCGGAAATCTTGAGTATTTGGGATTGCGTATCGATTGGGCAATGAATCTGCCAAGCATGATCGGAATGTTCAGTTCCTTCTTATTACTTTATATATTGGCAGTGAAATTGTCTGGAAAACGAGCAGTAGGATACTTAAGCTGTTTGTTCTTCGCTTTTCGTAGTTCGAAAACGTTGTTTACATTTTTAGCGCAGGTACCAAAAGGGACAAGCATATGGAAAGCACTTGATGAAAATAGTACATTTCTCGGATCAACCCCAAACGAAGACTGGGGATTATGGAATCTAAATGTATATTGCAATCAGAGACATTTAGCATTTACCATACCAATTCTGTTGTTTGTGATCCTTCTATTTATTCCGACGGTATACGAATCCGTAGGAAGTCTAAAAAATAAACTGGAAGAAGTCGAACAGAACACAGGAGAACCTGGTTCTAGTGTGTTTTTAGAAAAGATAAAGATTACATTATTACATTGCTTTTTTACAAAGGAAAGCTGGAAAATTAAAAATCTACCACTTGCAATTTATACAGGGCTCCTTGTTGGAACGATTGCATTCTGGAATGGAGCAGTAACGATTGCAACATTATTAGTCTTATTTATCATGGCGATTGTTGCAAACAGAAAGCTAGAATATTTGATCACTGCAAGTATTTCAGTTGTTTTATCTATGATTCAATCTTCTACATTTATCCATGGTAATGTGGTTGATCCGAAATTCGAATTTGGTTTTATTGCTGAAAATCGAACGATTTTTGGGGTGTTAGACTATATATTCCGATTGACGGGAATCTTGCCAATCGTATTATTAGTCGCATTTTTAGTGGTGAAACAGTCTAGAAAGTATCTGATGGTAGCCTTTGCGGGTCCGTTTGTGTTTGCCTTTTGTGTTTCCTTAACAATTGATGTTACAGTAAATCACAAATATATTATGCTTTCTATCATGTTGCTTTCTATCTACGCAGCGGTTTTAATACAAAAAATGTTTACGGTGAAGAAGTTTGGTGTACGGTTGGTCGCGGCTGTTCTGGTGATTTTGCTGACGGCAACCGGTTTCTATGATTATACTACCGTCTTGCGAAATAATAAGCAGGCAATCAAATTGGATTTGGATAGCGAGTTAACGAAATGGATCAGTGAGAATTGTACTTCAAAAGATATCATTTTGTCTTCCAACTATGCAGTGAACCAGGTTGTCCTAGGGGGTGGCATGCTGTTTCTTGGATGGCCGTATTTTGCTTGGTCAGCAGGATATGATACGGATCTTCGGGCAGCACTCGTTAAAGAAATGTTTGAAGCATCAACCAGGAATGAATTAACATCACTAATTGAACAGAATAACATAAGATACATCATTGTCGATAAGGAGTGTCGAGACAATGTAGACTATACAGTCAATGAAGATAATATTGCCATGACATATCTGCCAGTTTATAGTGAAGGCAGCGGTGAGTGGAAAACTACGATATATGATACGAAGAAAATAAGACAAGATTGAAACTAAATGGAGGAGATTTAAGGATGCACTATAAGTTTGTAGTTGTTGGAGCTGGTTTGGCTGGATTAACGGTTGCAGAGCGAATCGCAAATGAATTAAATGAGAAGGTATTAGTAATTGAGAAGAGAAATCACATCGGTGGTAATGTATATGATTCTTATAATGAAGATGGAATCTTAATCCATAATTATGGACCACATATTTTCCATACGAATGATAAGCAAGTATATGATTATTTAAGCAACTTTACAAAGTGGAATGATTTCTGGCATCGTGTATTAACTTATGTTGATGGTAACTTGATTCCAATGCCGATCACAGTGGAGACAATCAATCGTTTATATAACTTGAATCTGTCTTGTGAAGAAGTAGAAGAGTTCTTGAAGAAAAAGGCAGTTCCAATGGAGGAAATCAAGACAAGCCGTGATGTTGCATTAAGCAAAGTTGGGGAAGAGATTTATCAGAAATTCTTTGAAAATTATACAAAGAAACAATGGGGTATTGATCCTGCGAATATTGATACTTCTGTCATCTCAAGAATTCCAATCCGTTATAACCGTGATACCAGATATTTTGCTGACCGTTAT
>JAQXNU010000178.1 GCA_029098165.1 Clostridiales bacterium | reverse complement strand
TAGTCTAAATATGTTGATTTCATCATACAATGAAAAAACGAATATCAGTGAGGAAATTATGGACAACGATGATCAATATCTAGATGATATCCAGAGGTATCAATACGAAACGGATAACTATTACCATTCGTTAAGCGACATCTCAGCATATAACTTGGAACAAACGGCAAGGACAGACGATCTAAAAAAACAAAAAATGAATCGTCGTAGTCTTGCGATGCAAAGGGCAGAACGTATGAAACGAATTCGTGGATTGCTCCTTCGCATCATTCTCGCATGCACAATCTTTATCCTATTGTCTTTTGGAAAGCTCTGTTCTGTTGAATTATTTGACTATAATACGGAGCGGGTGATAGAACAAGTGGAAAATAATTCGTGGATGGAGACGATACAACAAAAATTGAAAGCATTGTTTTCGTAAGAATTATACCATATTCCTTGAAGAAAACAATAAATATGGATTGTAGTCCTTAAGAAAAATATAATTAGAAATAGATTAAAAGTATTAAGAAGTTCTAAATATTCTTTCCTAACTATAAATGGTATGTTATAATTTGGATATTCGAAATATAGTTTCGTAAAGTTTTACATATGGTTAAGCAAAACTTTAGTCTTATATTCGAAAGTGAAAATTCACTGTTTATAGAAAAGGGGATTAGTTATGTCATTAGCTATTAAGAACGTTACAAAGAAGTATGGTGAAAAAACGGTTGTTGATAATATCAGTTTTGAAATCACAAAACCTGGCGTTTATGCGTTGCTTGGCACGAACGGAGCCGGAAAAACAACGACAATCCGTATAATTTTAGGTATGCTTGCCCGCGACAGCGGTGAAGTCTTATGGGATGGTAAACCACTTGATCCTGTAAAAACGAACGTTGGTTACTTAGCAGAAGAAAGAGGCTTATATCCAAAGTACTCTCTTTTAGATCAGTTGTTATATTTTGCTAAATTGAAGAATGTTCCGAAAAAACTTGCTATGGAACGTATCAAAGACTGGTCAGAAAAATTACAGGTAAATGAATATGTATTTCCTTCTAAGAAAGGTAAGAAAGCAGCCAAGGCAAATCGTGCGGACCAGTTAAGTAAAGGTAATCAGCAGAAGATTCAGTTAATGGCTGCGTTGATCTCTGATCCAAAACTGATCATCTTAGATGAGCCATTAAGTGGTTTGGATCCGGTCAATACAGATTTATTTAAGGGAATCATTCGTGAAGAAATTGCGAAAGACAAGTTCTTGATTATGTCCAGTCACCAGATGCCAACGATTGAAGAATTCTGTTCTGATATTACGATTATGAATCGAGGTAAAGCACTTCTTCAGGGTAACTTAAATGAAATCAAAAAAGGCTATGGACGTGTCAACTTATTTGTAAAATGTGATCTTCCAATCGATCAGTATATCAATGCATTTGAATTAAAGTTAGTTGAAAAGACACCAAGTCAGTATCACTTAAAAGTATCAAGTGAAGAACAGGCAATGAGATTCTTAGCGAAGTTAGTAGAGGATAAGATTCCAGTAGTTAAATTTGAATTACGTGAGCCATCTTTACATGAAATCTTCGTAGAAAAGGTAGGGGAAGTTCATGAATAAGAGTAAATTAACTGGATGGAAGGATGTGTTTTCCTTCACTCTTATTCAGACAGTGAAGAGCAAATCCTTTATTGTAAGTTTTATGTTGTTCTTTTTTATATCAATCGCGGCGATGCCAGTCATCAGCATGATCAATGGAGATAGTGATGAGAATGTATGTCACATTGAAAAAGTTTATGTCAATGATGAAAGCCAGTTATCTCCGGATGGTTTCTTACCAACGATTGAGGATGAACTATATGGCAATGTCTCATTTATCCAAATGAATGAAGACAAAGATGCATTATTAGAACGTATTGATAAAGAAGAGACTACATCAATCGTGCTTGATATCACACAGGGTGTGAATGGATTTAACTTAAGCTTTACGAAGCCAAGCAATGGTGAAATAACAAAGAATGAAACGAAAGCGTTAGGTTCGATCGTTATGGAGGAATTTAGCGAATATCGTTTGAATGCTCTTGGTATCTCGAAAGATCAGCTTGACTTTATTCATTCCGAAGTGGATACAACAGTTGTAAGTGCAGATGTCAACGGTGAGGAAATAGTGGATGTTGACACCTCCATTTCAGATGCTCAGTACTGGTTTATCTATGGCATTTTGTTTGTTGTCATGATGATCACGACAATGTCAGGAACTCAGATTGCAAGTTCGATTGCGAGCGATAAATCTACTCGTGTAGTGGAATATTTACTGACTTCTGTGAAGCCTTTGGCATTAATGTTTGGTAAGATTTTAGCAATGTTAGTAGCTGTTATGGGACAAATCATTGTACTCATTATTGGACTTTTTGTATCGAACAGTGTGACAACGTCGATTACTGGTGGTGAAAGTATCATTGATAAGTATTTACCATCCGGTATCGTATCTAACTTAAGCATCATCAACATTATCATCTGTTTTATTGTGATTGGGCTTGGCTTATTATTCTATGCGACATTAGCTGGTATCGCCGGTGCAACCGTTAGTAAAATCGAAGAGCTAAATGAAGGCATGACCATGTATACGGTCTTTGTAATGGTTGGTGCTTATGTTGGTATTGCGGCAGCCAATATGTTGATGAGTTCTGGTGAAAATAGTTTAGTCACATTTGCCTTGATATTCCCATTATCTTCTCCATTTTTACTTCCTGGTGCCATCTTGATTGGAAAAGTAAATGTTGGATTGATGGCAATTTCCATAGCATTATTAGTTTTATTTATCATTATGATTTTGCGTTTTGTTGCGAAAATTTATGAAACATTGATCTATCATAATGGATCTACCGTCTCCTTTAAGAAGTTAATCGGTATGGCAAAAGATTTAAAGAAGGGGGCGAAGTAAATGAAGAATTTTCGTGGTTGGAAAAACGTATATAATTTCACAAGAAAAAATGCATGCAGCAAAGGATATAAAGCGGTTACTGCTTTTATCGCTCTTTTGATCATTGGAGCGTTGATCGTCGTAAATATCATCGCAGGTAAGCCACCAAAGGAAGAAACGAAGTCCAATATTGAACTTGTTGAAGTAATGGATCAGAGTGGTTTAAATGCAACAGATTTTTCTGCTCAGATGGAACAGCTCGCCCTGAAGAATTTTTACATGAAACAGGCAATGGAAGAAAATCCAAAGGAAGATGCAAAACCATTTAATAAATATTCCGATGTTCAATTTATGGCTTGTGATGCTTCTACCAAAGAAGAAGCAGTGAAAATGGCCGACGAAGCATCAACGAAAAGTATAGTCGTTGTCATTACAAAGACAGAAGCTGGATATCAGATGGAAGGTATTCTTCCTTCAAAAACAGAAATTTCAACAAGTGACTGTGAAGAACTTTTAGAGAGTATGAAAGAGTGTTTTCAGTCTAATAAGTTAACACAGGCTGGTCTTACCGTGGAACAGTTAACAACGGTGATGCAGCCGGTGGATGCTTCTTACCAGAGCGTTGGAGAGGATACGAACATAGCAACTGTTTTAATTAAGATCTTAGTTCCAATGCTTTTTGGCTTGATTATGTACTTCTTATTGATGTTACATGGACAGACTGTAAGCAAGTCTGTATCCACGGAGAAGACATCGAAATTAATGGAAACACTACTTACAAGCATCCATCCATATGCATTGATCACTGGTAAGATCCTTGCAATTGCAAGTATAGCAATCACTCAGTTCTTAACTTGGGTGGCTGCTGCAGTCGTAGGTCTTTATGGTGGTAACTTTGTTGCACAAGCGATGTATCCAGATTATCAGAATTCTGTAGTCACTGTTATTAATTTCTTACGTGACAATATTGGTGAATCTGCATTGACGTTACCATCAGTGATCTTAGCAATCATCATTTTCTGTATTGGATTTTTATTCTACTGTGTAATCGCTGGTGTGGCTGGATGTATCATATCCAAGCCAGAAGATGTTGCAAGTGCAAATAGCCTTTTTATCTACCCGATCGTAATTAGCTGGTTAGTATGTTATTTCGCTTCTGCAGCAGAGAATACAGTAGTATTAACAGTTGCAAGATATATACCGTTTACGATACCATTCGGTGTTCCAGTGGACTTGTTGACTGGTACGATCAGTTTGGTTCAAGGTATCATATCCTTAGCTATCTTATTGATCTTCTCTATTTTACTGATCATGGTAAGTGCAAGAATCTACAAAGGTCTTGTATTATACAATGGTGAAAAGATAAGCTTTAAGAAAGTAATCCAAGTAATAAAAGCAAAACAATAAATAACGCATAAACCCCAAGGTTGAACTGAAAAAAGGAACGCTTTTAATAGGAGTTTCGTTGTTAAGTTTGATTCTTGGGGTTTTTTCATAATAAAATATTCGTATATACTGTAACAATATGGTATTATAGTATTAACGAGATCACGAAGTGTTAATTACGATAGGAGGAAAAGAGGATGAATCCATATGATTTGATCGATATCTTAAAGGGACATAAGATCTACATACAGACACACAACTTTCCAGATCCAGATGCTATGGCTAGTGCCTATGGACTACAGGAGTTTTTAAAACAACATGGGGTAGAGGCAAGTCTTTGCTATGACGGTTTAATTGATAAACTGAGTACGAAACGTATGATCACGACGTTTGATATGAACATTCAGCAAAAGGAATTACTAACGGATATGACGGAATCAGACTATATTGTCACGGTGGATTCTCAGAAATATAACGCAAATCTTACGGATCTGATCGGAGATGAGGTAGCATGTATTGATCACCATCCAACCGTAATTGATTGTGAGTATCTATATAAAGATGTACGTATGACAGGTGCCTGTGCTTCGATCATTGCGTCTTATTTTTATGAAACAAACACACCATTAAATCCCGTAGTGGCAGCAGCATTAGCTTATGGAATTAAGATGGATACGGCAGACTTTACAAGACAAACAACGCCATTGGACATTGATATGTTTGCCTTTGTTTATAAACAAGCCGATGTCAAAAGATTGAACTCAATGTATACGAATGTCATGGAGTTTGACGATTTGAAAGCATATGCAGCAGCGATTGAGAATATTAAGGTATATGGAACGGTTGGTTTTTCCTATATGCCATTTGATTGTCCCGATGGTCTGATTGCAACTGTATCCGATTTCATTTTAGCATTGGATGTGGTAGATGTGTCGATCATCTATTCTCTTCGAAAAGATGGAATTAAGTTTTCAGTACGTAGTGAGATCGCAGAAGTAGATGCAGGCAAATTGATCAGTCGATCGTTACAAGGCTATGGAAATGGTGGCGGTCATCATGCAATGGCTGGAGGATTTATTCCAAAAGAGAATCAGGACAAGTTAGGCAAGCATTTGGATTACACGATCCAAAATCTTTTCCTAGATACATTACGTACTATGCACAAATGAGATAATAAACGACCAGGGATTATGTTGAATTGAGTGAGTGATAATGAGGGGAGAAAAGAGATGGAACAAGAGAAGTGGAAAAAGAAAACAATACGGATTGCTCCGTACAACAGATTTGATCTAAAAAGTATGGAACAGTATTTATCAGTGATGGCGAAAAAGGGACTCCTCATAAAGCATCTTGGTTTTTTTTCTGTGTTTGAAAAATCAGAACCGAAGGCTGTCATTTATCGCATTGATCCAATGCAAGAACAGTATTCAGTTGGGGATGAAGATCATAATGCAGAACAGTGTGCCGCATATAATGAGCAAGGTTGGACGTTTGTAACTACCTATGCAAGAATGTTTATGATTTATAAAAAGGAGCAGGAGACTCTTGGACTAGATACAAATGAAAAAGAAGTGAAGATGGAAGAAGTACAAAACCCAGAGCTCAAGCCTACGAACGAACAAAACTCAGTAATTAAGATGTTACCTGAGCTGAATCAGAATCATCTGCCTCTTACGGATACCTATACATATAAAAAACTCAATTCGAGGTTAAACAGTAGTTCGTTATCGGAGCATTTCATCCTCAGTTTTTTCTTAATCTGGATCTTACCGAGATGGTTATTTTTAAAGCAGTGGACAATATTTGATATGATAACGACCAACTTCGTTATCTACATTCCATATTTTTTCATTTTACTCGTAATTATGAGCATAGGTGATAGAAGAAAACGCTATCATATTACTCGACTTTCTCTTTCTTATGAGACGGGATGTGAACTGCAAGATACAAGAACAAAAAAGGATTTTCTGTCGAGTATAGGAGATGGTATGTATATCTTTTTACTAGTTAGTATGTGTTTTGTGCTTCTCTTTGGAGTTGGAAAAGAACCGGTATACCATGAGTTGTCAGATTATTCAGGAACACTTCCCTGTCTGTCATTAGAACAGGTGGAACAAACGAAGAAAGAAGTGGTTGAGGAAGGATCTGTGAGCCATATGTATAATGATTTGTCAAATTATTATACGTCCCAATCTTCTTTTTTGGTTCCGGTTCAGTTAGAAATATCCGAAACGATGTATCCGAAGAATGATTCCTCTGATACAACTGCCAGCCATGGAAGGTCCTACATGTACACGAAGTATTATGAACTGCGTTTTCAGCGATTTACTTCTACCTTCTTTCGTGAGATGTTAAACCAAAATCTAGAGCTAATGCAAAAAGAAAATTTGACACTCAAAAAGCTGAATACAGATGGAAACAGTCAGTTTTACTATATAAAAACCGACGATAGACAATATATCACTGGATACTACAACAATAAAGTCATCTGGATTGCATATCAAGGAAATAAGGACCTTGATAATATGTACCCACTTTTAGACATCCTTCCCGCATTGCGAGGTTGTCAAAAAATGGCCATTTGAAAAAGGGGTGGATATGTCAAGGGGTTTTTGTTATAATGTACAACAGTAACGAGATTAAGAAAGAGGTTAACATGAGAAAATTAGCATTATCCGATGAAATACTTTTAACTATAGATAAACCTGCCAGATACATCGGTAACGAAGTAAATATGGTAGTAAAAGATAAAAATAAGGTTGATATTCGTTTTTGTATGTGCTTCCCAGATGTGTATGAAGTAGGTATGTCCCATCTAGGAATTCAGATATTATATGATATGTTCAATCAAAGAGAGGATACTTACTGTGAACGTGTATACTCTCCTTGGATGGACTTAGATCCAATTATGCGCGAGAAGAACATTCCGTTATTTGCATTGGAAACTCAGGATCCAATCAAAGACTTTGACTTTTTAGGAATTACCCTTCAGTATGAGATGTGTTATACCAACATCCTACAAGTACTTGATTTATCCGGTATTCCGATTTTCGCAAAAGATAGAACAGAAGAAGATCCAATCGTTATCGGCGGTGGCCCTTGTACGTATAACCCAGAGCCAATTGCGGATTTTTTTGATTGCTTTTACATTGGGGAAGGCGAAACGGTTTATGATCAGGTCCTTGATGCTTACAAAGCAAATAAGGCAGCTGGTGGTAGCCGTCAGGACTATCTAGAAAAGATCGCGCAGATCGAAGGTATTTATGTACCATCTTTATATGATGTTACGTATAAAGAAGATGGAACAATCGAGTCTATGGTTCCAAATCATCCAAATGCACCTGCTACCGTTAAGAAGCAGATGGTGAAAGACGTAAGCAATACGTTCTATCCAAGAAAGCCGTTAGTTCCATATATTAAAGCGATTCAGGACCGTGTGGTATTAGAAATACAGCGTGGTTGTATCCGTGGATGCCGTTTCTGTCAGGCTGGTATGCTTTATCGCCCAACAAGACAGCGTGATTTAGATTTCTTAAAGGATTTAGCCATTGAAATGATCAACTCCACGGGTCATGAGGAAATCTCCTTATCTTCGTTAAGTTCTTCCGATTATGACCATTTACAGGAATTAGTTTACTTCTTGATCGATGAGTTTAAAAAGAATGGTGTTAATATCTCTTTACCAAGTTTACGAATCGATGCATTTGCTCTTGACGTAATGAGTAAAGTTCAGGATATCAAGAAGTCCAGCTTAACCTTTGCACCAGAAGCTGGTTCTCAGAGACTTCGTGACGTAATCAACAAAGGGTTGACCGAAGAAGTGATCTTAAAGGGTGCTATGGATGCCTTCCAGTCCGGATGGAATAAAGTAAAATTATACTTCATGTTAGGTCTTCCAACTGAAACTGAAGAAGATATTGAAGGTATCGCGTTATTATCTAATGAAATCGCGAAAGAATATTATACAATTCCAAAAGAAGAGCGTAATGGGAAATGCCAGATCACTGCAAGTACGTCCTTCTTTGTACCAAAGCCATTTACTCCATTCCAGTGGGCTCGTATGGTAACAAGCGATGAGTTCAGACAAAAACAGCGTTTCTTGAATAATAAGATGAAAGAACAGTTAAATTATAAGAGCATTCGTTACCATTGGCATGATGCGGATACAACCATCTTAGAAGGTTTATTCGCACGAGGTGACCGTAGATTAGCAAAGTCCATTTATGATGCTTATAAACGAGGCTGTGTATACGATGCTTGGTCCGAATACTTTAAGAACGATGTTTGGATGCAGGTATTCGAAGAAAATGGTATCGACATTGATTTCTACACAACAAGAGAACGTTACGAAGACGAAATCTTCCCTTGGGATTTCATCGATATCGGTGTTACGAAGAAGTTCTTACTTCGTGAGTATCAGAAGGCGAAGAACGAAACAATTACGAAGAACTGTAAGCAGGGATGTTCTGGCTGTGGTGCTGCTGCATTTGAAGCTGGTATCTGTATTCGATAGAAAATCTAAGGAAGGTTAAATCAATGGTAGTAAGAATTAAATTTGCAAAATACAGTGTGGTTAAGTTTATTGGCCACTTGGACGTTATGAGATATTTTCAGAAAGCAAATCGTCGTGCAAAACTCGATGTAGCTTATAGTGCTGGTTTTAATCCACATCAGATCATGTCATTTGCAGCTCCTTTAGGAGTTGGCTTAACAAGTGATGCAGAATACGTGGATATCGAGTTAAATTCCATCACTTCCAAAGAAGAAGCAATGGCTGCCTTAAATGAGCACATGAATGAAGGTTTCTACATCAATGGGTTAGAAATCTTAAAAGAACGGGAAGAAAACGTGAAGAAAGAAACTGCGATGTCTCAGATGGCAGCAGCAGATTATATGGTTTCTTTAAAAGATGGATACGAACTTGTGGATATGGAAACATTTAAGAAGAAATTCATGGAATTCTATGAACAGGAAAAGATCGTTGTATTAAAGAGGACAAAGAAGAGTGAACGTGAAATGGATATTAAAAAGTTCATTTACGATGTATGGTTTGAAGAACGTGGTTACGGTGTGGAACATGCGGACACTTATGAATCAGGAATCAAAGTGTACATGCAGTTAGCAACTGGTTCTGTAATCAACATTAAACCAGACCTTGTTATGGAAGCATTCTGTAAGTTCTTAGGGAAAGAGTATCAGGAATTTGCATTCCAATATCACCGTATGGAATGTTACGGTAACATCGCGGATAACAAGATGTCTCAGGAAGAGATGATTGCAGCGGTGGAACGCGGCGAAGACATTAAGAGAGAGTTAGTTCCACTACTAAAGATGGGAATTCAAGGATAAATCAAGGTAGGAGATGAATTTGTGAGTAAAAAACTGATCATCACAAAGTTAAATCAAAATATTATATCTGCGCTATATGAAGAGAGTCAGATGATTCAAGTCAATGTGGATCCTATCGAGGAGAGTTCTCAGCTTGGCAATATCTACGTTGGTAAGGTAAAGAATATCGTAAAGAATATCAATGCCGCCTTTGTAGAGATTGCAGATAAGAAGATGTGTTATCTTTCGTTAGCCGAAGTCATCGAACCAATCTATATAACAACTCCGAATAAGACGGTCTGTATCGGAGATGAATTCTTAGTTCAGATTTCAAAAGAAGATGTGAAGACAAAGAATCCGGTATGTACGACCAATATTTCATTTACTGGGAAGTATGCAGTTCTAGTGCATAAGCGAGGAAAACTTGGTATTTCAACAAAAATTGAGTCGGAAGAAGAAAGAAAACGTCTGAAACGCATCTTTGGGCCATACCTTGGTGAAAACTATGGAATCGTCGTTCGTACCAATGCCGCGGGAGCAGACGAGCAATTGATTGTGGATGAAGTGAAGGGATTGATTGCCGAATATGAGAGGGTTGTGTCACAGGGTATTTACCGTAATCGATTCTCTTTAGTGTATCGTACTCCAAGAGCTTATCTTTGTGCGATGAGAGATGGTTTTTCAAAAGATATCGAAGCAATCATAACCGATGACTTAGAACTTCATGCCCAGATGAAGGAATATCTCGAACTCAATCAAAAGGAAGACTTAGAGAAACTTACGTTATACGACGACAAAATGCTTCCTCTCAATAAACTGTATAGCATTGAGAATAAATTATCCAATGCATTACGTGAGAAAGTGTGGCTAGACTGTGGCGGAACACTGATCATTCAGCCAACGGAAGCGTTAACAGTTATCGATGTTAATACAGGAAAAGCAGTCAGCAAGAAAAAGAAAGTTCAGGAAACGTTCTTAAAAGTAAACTTAGAAGCTGCTAAAGAAATTGCAAAGCAGATTCGTTTACGTAATATTAGCGGTATTATCATTGTCGATTTTATTGATATGGAATCCGATGAGATGAAGAGGCAGTTATGGACAACGTTGGAAGGATACTTAAAGAAAGATCCAATCAAGACGACATTAGTGGATATGACTGCCTTAAATCTCGTAGAAATTACGCGTAAGAAGGTTCGGAAACCGTTATTAGAACAGATGAAAAAACAAGAAGGTGAAATCAAAAATGATTAAGACAAATGCGATGCGTCTGTTAGATCAGGCGGGTATTTCCTACAAAGCGATGGAATATGAAGTGGATGAGAATAATCTTGCCGGTGTTCATGTGGCAGAGCAGATTGGAATGCCGGTAGAGCAAGTGTTTAAAACCTTAGTTGCAAAAGGGGAGAAGAAAGGCTATATGGTCTTTTGTATCCCAGTAGCAGAAGAATTGAACTTTAAGAAGATTGCATCAATCGTTGGTGACAAGAAGGTGGAAATGGTTCATGTCAAAGACCTTCTTGGTTTAACTGGCTACATCCGTGGTGGCTGTTCTCCAATCGGAATGAAAAAGAAATTTCCAACATATGTCGATGAAACCGCAATCTTATTTGATGAAATCACAGTCAGTGCTGGAATTAAAGGCTGTCAGCTGTTAGTGGATCGAGAAAAGTTAATCGAGTACCTGGGAGCGGAATTGTGTGAGTTGACAATGTAATAAAGAGGGTGTGAAAAACTGCACTAGAGATGAACTAGCGAGTCGTGGAATCACATTAGAATTTGGCTGGCTTTCCCTTATGGCCGGACTTAGCCAAATTCTAATGTGA